>NZ_JBHVRN010000007.1:196503-311076 GCF_042885775.1 Paenarthrobacter sp. NPDC058040 | reverse complement strand
CGGCCGCCCACCCAGCAGACGGACATGTCGATAAAAGGACACCCAAGAAAGAGCCGGGGCCAAGCGTTTAATGAGTCACGACCGCCAGGTGGAACAGCCTGCACCTACTCTGCCAGCCAATCCCAGACCAGCCACTCCAATCCTCACAGGCGTTTTGGACCTGAGGGAGGGGTGTGAGACTGCTGTCTCGGCGAACGAAGTTTCACACTACCGAAACCGTTTGATCGCCCTCAGATGCATTAGGGCCGCGGGGTGCTGTCGGTTAGCGGGCGGATAGATCTCGACGCTATTCGGGCATCGGGGTCCCTGGGTGGGCGGCGTGCTGGCGCTTCCTGGTGGTGATCGAAACAATCGCCGTGGCGATTTGTCCAGCGGCGAGCTTCACCGATCCCGGAAGCCGTAGAGGGTCCCGGGGTTGAGGAACTGCCGCTCCCATAGGAGTCGCTTGTCGGCGTTGGTGAGCATTCCAAAGTCTGCAGCCTCTGCCCAGTGCTCACGGATTGCGTCTTCGATTCGGGCGACGATGTTGTTGGCCTCGGCTTTGGTTAAGTCGTAGAGACTACGGGCGGTGATGAGGTCAGATAGGTTGTTCCGCTTTGTTCCGTTCCTGTCGTAGGCGATGGCCTGTGAAGCCGTCTCTCCGCTGCGCCGCATGGGCGAAAGGTCGTAGGCGGGGCTGAGCGTCGCGACTGATCCGTCCCAGAGGGCCGCGTGGTTCCGCAGGTGGTCATCGGAGTTGGAGATTGACATGTTGAATGCGATGCGTGCGAAGAGTTCGGAGGCGGTGCCCTCGGGCGCGCCGTTGTTTCGCAGGGCGTCCAGAAACTCGACATAGCTGCCGCTGCGTGCTTGCAGCTCGTCCAGGCCGGTCATGGTTAGGGCGCTTGTCGCGAGGATTCGCCCGCCGTCGTTCGTGCGGTCGAATCGCTCAACCAGCAAGACGCTCCGGCCGAGGACGCTCTCGACGCGAGTTCGGGCGACGTTGAGCCCTGCCTTTTCGGCGAGGAACATGCTCGTTGCCTCTGCCCCGACCACTGGGAAGTGGTCGTTGGACGCGGTGAACTTCGCTATGTACTCGTGACCAGAGTGGTGGATGACGGACTTCGGGCGCGCACCGCCCATCGCTGTACCGCTCAGGAGGGCTCGCTCGAGTTCGAACGGCAAATCTTCTCCAGCTTCAACGAGGTCTGCGGCGTTCAGGAGCGTTTCCAGCGGGGCGGGAGCCGCAGCACGCGGGACGTAGTCGGTGGCTGACTTCTGGAAGTCGATGGCGCCGAAGCGGTTGGAGCCGGAGTTCAAGAGATATGTGCGTTCGTCAAGGTCGCCCGTGTCGGCGTCGTCGCCTCGGTCGCCGGTGACCTGGTACTGAACGACGCGCCGCCCCCATGCATCTGGTGAAGCGTCGCGCAGAGCACCAGGTAGCCCCATTGACCCGGTGGGTCCGAACGTTTGCTCGGATAGTGGGAGGGTTGGAGCCAGTGAGATGGCGTTGGAGCGCTTCAAGTACCGCCGACCGTAGTCGAAGGAGAACTGGCCGGGGGCACCCTCCCGAAGGCGGCCAGCGGGCACCGGTGTGGTCGTCCCGGGCAGCCACACCCACACATAGATGTCAGAAGTCGAGGCCATCGTCGTTGTCCTTTCGCGTCTTGTCGACGCGTGTGGGAAGCAGTGCCAGTCGTTCCTCGCCTCGTCGGCGGAGCGCAATGAGTTCGCTGGGGTCCTCGACGCCGAACAGGGGGACACCAACGATCACCGCGACGTTGAACACGTTGCCGATGCTGCTCGCGGCGCTACCGTGCTCGATGGCCGCCAATGTTTTCCGCGTAATACCGGCTGTGCCGGCGAGATGCTCCGCGGTCCACCCTCGAGCAGCGCGCGCCATCCGTATCTGCTGCCCGAGCACGACAAGCGCGTCCTCGGCGGAACGGGTTAGGCCAATCTCTCGACGTCCCATGGGTAATAGTTTACCGCTAAATGCCTTTTATGGGTAAATTATTACCCTTATGAAAGTGTTGTTCTCGATCATCGCGTCGTCGTCTGTACGACGGATCCCGTTGCCTTGGGCTAGCCGAGGGCCAGGGTGAGGGTCTCTGTTCATAGCCCGGTTACTCGTCGAGCTTCGTGCGGATGCTTTTGAAGACTGCGTCGCGTTCCTTTTGGGATAGCTGCATCAGAGGCACATCCCGCAGCGCCTCCACATCGACATCGCCGTCATCGTGCTGCTGGTGACGACTCTCCCATGGCCAACCTTATGCTTTCCGTCATGGGGGCCTTCGCCGAGTTCGAACGCTCACTGATCAAGGAACGACAACGAGAAGGCATTGCCCTGGCCAAGCAGCGGGGCGCGTATCGCGGACGCAAAAAAACGCTCACACCGGAACGAGCCATCGAGCCGGCACGGAGAGCGGCCGATGGAACACCGAAGTCTGTCCTTGCGAAGGACTTCGGAATCAGCCGCGAAACGGTTTACCAATACCTCCGTCAGGCCGGACCTTCCTGACCTACGCCTGCGGCTCAGACGCGCAGCCAACGCGACGTCTGAGTGCCTATCAGGTCAGGTGCTGCGAACAGCGTCTCCCCTGCCTCTCGAAGTCCCATCAAGGCAGTGCAATTCGCAATGTCGAGACCGCGGAGGTGAGACACATTGTTTGGACGCGGAAAGCCCCTGATAGGGAGGGCGTGGGGCGATGTCTGCGCTCCGGCAAGCCGTCCTACCAAAGGATCCTTTGACGCGATCCCAACCTTCGCCGACGAGGTGCTCAACCAATTCGGCTTCGGCGGTGGCTGGGCCGGTGGAGTTGGCCTGTCCGCACTTGCGGCCGCGGGCGTGGCCACCACCGTACTTTTGCTTGACAAGCTTGGCCGCCGAATCCTCACGGTGCCCGGGCAGTGGCTTCGCGCAGGCTCCTGCTGGTCATCGGTATCTGGGCGGACGCACCAGCGATCCCCGTGCTCGTCCTGTTTCTGGCCTTCTCCTGCTTCAACGCCGGGTACACGACCAGGACCCAGGCCGAGGTATTCCCCGGCCACCTGCGCGGGGTCGGCATGGGCTTCGCCGCAGGCTTCACCCACTCGCGCCCCCACCAACAACAAACGGCGGGCCGCCCTAACGCTCCACGAACCCAAAGGTTCCGAGGAAGGTGGGGCGACCCGCCGTCGTCGTACTTCAGTAAGAGCTAGTCGTTGATGAGGTCGTGCACCACGATTGTCTGGTCACGGTCCGGGCCGACGCCGATGGCCGAGAAGCGCGTGCCGGAGAGCTTCTCGAGGGCCAGCACGTAGTTGCGGGCGTTCTCGGGAAGGTCTTCCAGGGTGCGCGCGCCGGTGATGTCCTCGGTCCAGCCGTCGAAGTACTCGAAGATCGGCACGGCGTGGTGGAACTCGGTCTGGGTCATGGGCATTTCGTCGTGGCGGACGCCGTCAACGTCGTAGGCAACACAGACCGGGATCTGCTCGATGCCCGTGAGCACGTCCAGCTTGGTGACGAAGTAGTCCGTGAAGCCGTTGACGCGCGAGGCGTGGCGGGCCAGGACGGCGTCGTACCAACCACAGCGGCGCGGACGGCCGGTGTTCACGCCGAACTCACCGCCGGTCTTCTGCAGGTAGACGCCCATCTCGTCGAACAGCTCCGTGGGGAACGGTCCGGCGCCAACACGCGTGGTGTAGGCCTTGATGATGCCGATGGACCGCGAAATGCGGGTGGGGCCGATGCCCGAACCAACCGACGCGCCGCCTGCCGTGGGGTTGGATGACGTGACGAACGGGTAGGTGCCGTGGTCGACGTCCAGGAACGTCGCCTGGCCGCCTTCCATGAGCACAACCTTGCCCTCGTCCAGGGCGTTGTTCAGTTCCAGGGTGCTGTCGATGACCAGCGGGCGCAGGCGCTCGGCGAAGGACAGGAAGTACTGGACGATCTCTTCGGCCTCGATGTCGCGGCGGTTGTAGACCTTGACCAGGAGTTCGTTCTTCTGGCGCAGCGAGCCTTCCACCTTCTGGCGAAGGATCGACTCGTCGAACACATCCTGGACCCTGATGCCCAGGCGGGCCACCTTATCCATGTACGCCGGACCGATGCCGCGTCCAGTGGTGCCGATGGCGCGGCTGCCGAGGAAGCGTTCGGTGACCTTGTCCAGCACCTGGTGGTACGGGGCAACCAGGTGGGCGTTGGCGGAAACACGCAGGCGGGAGGTATCGGCGCCACGAGCTTCGAGGCCGTCGATCTCCTGGAAGAGGGCCTCGAGGTTCACCACGCAGCCGTTGCCGATAATCGGAATGGCGTTGGGGCTCAGGATGCCTGCGGGAAGGAGCTTGAGCTCGTACTTCTCACCGCCAACAACCACGGTGTGGCCGGCGTTGTTTCCGCCGTTGGGCTTGACCACGTAGTCAACGCGGCCGCCGAGCAGGTCGGTTGCTTTGCCTTTGCCTTCGTCGCCCCACTGGGCTCCGACGATCACGATTGCGGGCATGGGATCCTCCCCCATTCTTTCGGGCCGGCCCAAGCGGGATTACCAGGGTCCGGCGCCGTACATGAGAATGCCCCGAGGTTACCGCCATGGCCGCCAGAGGCGGCAGCCAACGCAAGAGGTTCGGGGCTCTTACCAGCCAAGTTTAGCCGATGAGCCCTGAAAGTCTGGTGTCAAGGCACGTCCGACGGCGGTCGCGTGAAGTTTTGGTAGTGCGGGCCAGGGAGTAACGTTGTCAGGCCACATTGGTACACGAACCACCCACGCCCGCGATGAGTCCTGCGTTCGCCCGGACCGACACCGGCGTGGACCTCCACCCGGCCGATGTGATGTAGATGTCCACCTGGAACTGTGTGTTGAATCCCAGCAATCCCCCGAGGAGTGTGGCGGGGATGTCCGTTGTGTAGCCCGCCGACGTCCCCGTCGTGTTGGCCACCCCCGGGTACCCCTGCAGGGTGGTCACGGCGGATCCGGAGGTGATCAGGTGGACGTCGATCGCGGCATCCGTCAGGTTCGGGTAAGCCGCCGGGGGTTTCCAATAGACCCGGACATACGCGCCAACGCCAAGAAAGGCAGGGTTGAACTCGCAAGGGCCGTTGAGAGTTGCCGGTGGCAGCGTGATCGTCCCGAAGCTGCCCGCTGCGTAGGTGTTCTGCTGCCAAGCTGCCTCGGTGACTGCAGGTGGGCTGGCTGCGGATAAGACCAGGACCAACCCAAGCCCGAGACACGCCAACAGCCTCCTCATGCCTTCGCACCCCGCATTCGTGCCAGCCCAAAACCTGCCCCAACGGCGAGGACACCCAGGAGCGCGAAGCCGCCAAGCTGGGCGCCCGTGTTGGCGAGAAAGCCCGACGGCGGTGCCTCGCCGGCGTGCCCGGGGCCGGTTTGGTTCGGCGGGCTGGAGCTTGAGCCAGGGTCATCCCCCGCACCGTGAACGCCGAGGATGATGCGGGTCCGGGTTCCCTGCACCTCCCGCGGCGCGTCGTCGGCGAGCGCAGCGGTGAGCAGCACGTAGGTGCCAGTGGAACCGCCCGGCCCGGGATCCTCCAGCTGCACGCGTGCGCCTTCCGCGTCAGCGAGCGGCGTGGGGTCCAACAGCTCCTGCAAACCTCCGGCGCAGGTTCCGTCCGTCCATGGTTGGGCGCAAGCTTGCAGTTCAATGCTGAGGTGCTCGCGGAGCAACTGCTCTCCGTTTTCAACCGCACCCGGTTCCAACCACACCTCCAGCGCACTCGCGGGCTCGCCCCGGACCTTCACGTCCACTGCCCACCGGGCAGTCCCGCCGGGGGTGAGTTGATGAGCCTGGGCGGCCGGACCGGCGTCGAGCTCCAACCAGCCCGACGGCTGCCCGTCACGTGATGAACCGGGCGTCGGCTGGGCCGCGCCGGGCAACGCGTACGCTGCGCCGGGCGACGCGCTGACGCCTCCCAGGGTGCCCGACAATACGAGCACCGCTACGGCAGTGCCCCAACTACGCAGCCGCATGTTGACCTTTCCGTCGGCTGCCCCTGCTCCCCGCACGCGGCCACAGCACCCATGTGACCAGCGCGGCGACGGCAAGGGTGGTTGCACCTAGCACCACGGGATTTGCGGCTGCGGCGAGGGGGTACGCGAGCCCGGGGACGGACCACAGCACCACGCGTACCCGTTCCACCACATAAGGTGCGGGATCGGGTTCGGCGTTGGCGTCACCCTTCATGGTGATGGTCCGTGCTTCCCCCTGGGCGGGCGTGATGGTCTGGACCCGGTGGGTGATCGGCAGCTTGCCGGGCCGGTTCACGGTGACCACGTCGCCGATCTGGATCTCCGCCGCCGGGATCTCCCGGACAAGAGCAAGCGAGCCCGCCGGAATGGCCGGGGACATGGAACCGGTCTTGAACAGGACCAGGGAAATGCTGAACACCACGGTCGCGATGACGGCAACGATGCACACAGCACCGCCCGCCGCGGCAAGGTTGAGCAGCAACTCGCGGACCCGCCGCACGGCGTTTGTCCGGCTCATGAGCTCGAGCTGGCAGTGAACTGCCAGGTGGCCGTCGCTGTCTGGCCTTGGAGGGCGTTGTTCGCTCCTGCGGGCAGCATCACTTCGAAGCAGAACTGCGTAGGTGTTCCCGGCAAGGTTGCGGTGGCGGCTGCGAGCGGATTGACGACGCCGGCGGCTTGCCCCTGCGTGAACGGTTTGGCTCCGTCGCTGCCCACCACGAAGGTTGGCGAACCTGTGAACGCCGTGGAATCACACGTCGCCGAACGCACAACCCGGTACCGCAGTGCAGCACCCAGATCGGCATTGCCGGTTCCGCTGCTGGTAACGGACGGGATGCCGAGCACCACTTCCCCGGCCACGGACGCGGCCTTGGTCCGGATGGCGAACGGCGCATAGGCCACCGTCCCCGGGCTCATGGCGGTGGCGGTGAACACGAGCGCCCCGCCGGGAGCGACGTCATTGGTGCTCCACGTCCCCGCGGCGCTGTAGGGCTTGGTGACGTTGGATTCCGTGACGAAAACGCTGGCCCCGAAGGTCCCGGCGGCGTAGTCGGTGTCAGTCCACGCTGCCAGCGTGACCGAGCCGCCTATCCCCAACGCCAAAGCTCCCGCGAGGAGTGCCCGCACGCGCAGGAAAACTCCGCGGCGCTGCCTTCGGGCCCGCCGCGTCCCTGATGGTCGGATGCCCATGGATCACTGGGATTCCGCCGCGAATTCCCACGTGGTGGTCCCGGTTTGGGATTGGACCAGGTTGGTGTCCGCCGTGATCCGGAAGCACAGGTTTACGGCGTCTCCGGGATCCGTCCCCGCGCCCTGCGCCAGCGCGAAGGTGACGCTGCCCGGCGTCGTACCCAACGCCTGCCCGGCCGTCACCAAAGTGGCGGTGACCGGCTCGCCGCAACCGAACGCCGTCGATTGGGTGAGTGAGTACGTGAGTCCGGTCAGCGAGCCGGTGGATGCTTCGGTGGAGACGGTGACGGTGGCGTCGTTGGTGGTGCTGTCGTCGAGCCGCACGGCGAAAGGTGCGGTAACCGCATCGCCCGGTGCCAGGTTGCCCGGGTTGGCCGTAAAGCTCAGCGTGGCAGGCGAACCCACGGGATGTTCGGCAAAGGCAGTGCCGTCGGTGCTTCCTTCGAGGTTGAAGGCGCCGGCAGTGAAGGTGCCTTGGGCGAATTCGGAATCGTTCCAGGCGGCCAAGGTAATTGCCGCACCTAATCCAAGGACAAGGCCGCCGGCAAGGATGGCACGGACTTTGGGAGCCTTGCTTGGACGTTGAGGTGTTTCAGATGCCGCTTCATGTGTTGCAACCACTTTTACCCCCACGGTAGATGTTTGCTGTCCGCTCAGGAGACCGGATCTGGCCCGGGGGGTTCGGTTTCCCCCAAAACCGCTGCCCCCAACCCATCACTTGGCTTGGACAAAGTCAACGGTAAGGGTGCTGACCTGCGGGAATGTTACTAAAGTGGTTGCTTACGGCCCGTGCGGGGCCGCAACACGCCGTGTCTTATTCGGTCGGCACGCCGGAGGCGGCACGGTACCACCTCCATAGTCCGGTAAGGTTAACCAGCCCCCAACAGCACCCTTTGAGCGTCGACTGCGCCATGTCCGCAGCCGGTCCGATTGGTGCGCGCTGTAACACCTAGGAGACCAAACTTCTGATGCAAGACCTGGCGACTGACTCACCCGAACAACTCCTCTGGAACCGCCGTTACGAAGACCACATCGCCGAGGTCAACGCGTTGTGCGATTCCCTCAAGGACCAGAAGCCAGGCAGCGAGGTCCTCTACATCGACCCCGCGCACAGCATGGACGACTGCCGCATCGTCAGCCTTTTCTCCAACCAGCGCACCACCTCCGGCGAAGGCTTCATCAAGCCGGGCGATGACGAGGCCACCACCCGCATGCTCGGCATGCAGTGGCAGCTGGGCCTGCGTCCGGAATTCGTCATTCCGTGGAACGCGTACCCGTGGATCGAGCCGAACGAGGAGCCGGGCAAGCTCACCCCCGCCAACATCACCGAGGGCCTCAAGCCGCTCCTGCGCCTGCTGCAGCTCCTGCCGCGCACGTCTGCCCTGGTGGCCCACGGCAACGAGGCACACCGCCTCGCCGACCAGCTCATGAAGGCAGCACCGGCCAGCATCGCCCGCCGCGGTTTCAAGACGTTCAAGGTCCGTTCGCTGGGTGGCCGTTCCTTCGCCGGAACCCCCGAACGCCAGCAGGAGTACCTGGACGCCATCCACGCGGCCTACGCCGAAGCCATGGCACGCACGGGCATCCCCCGCAAGGCCTAACCCAACTGAGTCGCAATAGTGCGCGTTTTGACCGCTGAAAACGCGCACAAGTGCGACCTACTTGGGCGGGTTGACAAACGACGGCGGCCCTCACCTTTTCGGTGAGGGCCGCCGTCGTTTGTTGTTGCCTTTAGCGAGCTTCGATTGCAGCTTTGGCCTTGGGGTCCGAGTCGTTCAGGAACTGCTCGATCCGTTCGGGCTCGTCAGCTTCGCCGATCGCGGCTGCCGCCCGACCCAGCGCATAGAGCGCACGCAGGAAGCCCTGGTTGGGCTCGTGCTCCCACGGGATGGGGCCTACGCCGCGCCAACCGTTCCGGCGCAGGGCGTCCAAGCCGCGGTGGTAGCCGACGCGGGCGTAGGCGTACGACTCGATGGTCCGGCCCTCCGCCCAGGCTTCCTCCGCGAGGATGGCCCACAGGAGGGACGACGTAGGGTTCTGTGCCACGAGGTCCAGTGCTTCCTTGCCAAGGGCCAGGTGCTGGTAGATCTCGTTTTCGGCGGGCAGGAGGGTGGGCTCCGGCCCCATAAGGTTCTTCCGGAATTCGTCGGACATCAGAACGTCTTGCCGGCCGATCCGAGTTGCTGTGCTGCTTCGACGATGCGGGCTGCCATGCCGGCCTCAGCAGAAGCACCCCAGACGCGGGGGTCGTAGGTCTTCTTGTTGCCCAAACCGCCGTCGACCTTCAGCACGCCGTCGTAGTTGGCGAGCATGTGCCCGGCCACCGGGCGGGTGAACGCGTACTGGGTGTCGGTGTCGATGTTCATCTTGATCACACCGAAGGACACAGCGTCAGCGATTTCCTGCTCCGAGGAACCCGAACCGCCGTGGAACACCAGGTCGAACGGGTTCTCCTTGCCGATCTTCGCACCAACCTCGGCCTGGATCTGCTTGAGCAGCTCAGGCTTGAGCTTGACGTTGCCCGGCTTGTACACACCGTGCACGTTACCGAACGTCAACGCGGTCAAGTAACGGCCGTTCTCGCCCGCACCCAGGGCCTCGATCGTTGCCAGGGCGTCCTCGGTGGTGGTGTAGAGCTTCTCGTTGATCTCGTTCTCCACACCGTCCTCTTCACCACCGACGGTGCCGATCTCGACCTCGAGGATGATCTTCGCCGCAGCGGCGCGCTGCAGCAGCTCACGGCCGATACGCAGGTTCTCCGAAAGGGTCTCGTGCGAGCCGTCCCACATGTGCGAGTTGAAGATCGGGTCCTTGCCGGCCTTCACTGCTTCCTCGGACGCCGCGAGCAGCGGCAGGACGAAGCCCTCGAGCTTGTCCTGCGGGCAGTGGTCCGTGTGGAGGGCGATGTTGACGTTGTAGTTCTTGGCTACCTCGCGGGCGAAAGCGGCGAAGCCCAGGGAACCGGCCACCATGTCCTTGACCGAGGCGCCGGACCAGTACGCCGCACCACCGGTGGAAACCTGGATGATGCCATCGGATTCTGCCTCGGCGAAACCGCGGATCGCAGCGTTCAGAGTCTGCGACGACGTCACGTTGACCGCAGGGAAGGCGAAGCCGCCAGCCTTTGCACGGTCGATCATCTCGGAGTAAATCTCTGGGGTTGCAATGGGCATGGTGACTCCTATGCTGAATTCGTCTGTGGGTTGGTAACCCTGGAGTAGACCGCTTACGGCTAGCACCATCCTAGCGATATCCGTCCAAGCGCCGTGTTTCCGGTCACTGGGCCTCTTAACACTTCCGCCGAGTTGCCTCCCACCCTCCCGCCGAGTTGGCATTTGATGACAATGTTGGAGAGAAACACTGCCATTAAATGCCAACTCGCGGAGGATCAAAGCCGCTTCCAGCCTCGGCTTTGGAGCGCGCGGCGGACCTTATGTACGACGGCGGGCCGCTCACCTTCGAGGTCGTGCTTGGAGATCCGGACTTCCAACCAGCCGTGGGCGAGGGACTTTTCCTGGCGCTCGATGTCCTTTAGATGTTGGTCCGCACCGCCATGGTGTTGGCCGTCGTACTGGAGGGAGACCCGATACTCGAGGTAGGCAGCGTCCGGCCACAACACAGCTTGGCCAATGTGGTTCCTGACCACGTGGTTGAGCAAGGGTTCAGGAAGGTTCGCGTTGACCAAGGCAAGACGCATGTGTGATTCCGGGGCAGAGTCAGCACCAACCCTGATGAGTTCAAGCGCCGCCCGCGCAGTCCTTACTCCCCGCATGCCCGGATGGCGGCCCACGGTTTCCATCAACTCCTCAATGCTGCAGAGCGCTTCTTTGGGAACAGGGAATTCCGGGCCGTGGGAACACACCAGGTGGTCACCCGCCGCCACGAGGTCTTCCACGCTCAACAGCGCAGCCAAGTCCAACCATGTCCGCGCCGGCGAGGTGAGCCTGACGCCGTCGTGCTCCAGTACCTCGCCCGGGAGGAAACTCAACGCATGCCCCACCACCTTGACCCGCCGCGGAAAACTGAACCCCCGGCGCCGCGCGAGGTGGATGCGCCAATCCCGGTTCCGGTTGCCAGGCAAGGGAATGCCCCAGATCCTCGCCGCCGAGAGGGAAACCAGAATCGACGAATCGTCCAGGTCCGTATATGCGCGCAGAGCCGAGGCTCCGGATGCGTCGGACGCGGCCGGCAGGCGAATCCCGCGAGACACCAACACCAAGTCCTTGGCCAGGGTCCGTGACCTGGTCACACCGGCTTTGTCCGACGCGCGCACAGAGAACGAACCTGTGAGGAGGTGTTCGGGTAGTTCTTTCCTGCGCATGCCCCATTCTGGCCGTTCCACGAGGCGCCCATCTGGGTTATCCACAGCCAGGGCAGCACACGCCTCGCCGAGATGGCATTTGATGACAATCCCGGGGCGTCGGATTGTCATCAACTGCCATCTCGGCGGGGGTTAGACCGGTTGCTTGAACACGTGGCGGCGAACCCAGGCGTGCATCGCGATCGCAGCGGCGGATGCTGCATTCATTGACCGTGTGGAGCCGAATTGCTCGATGGAAAGCGTCGCGACGGCGGCGTCGTGGACCTCCGGGGTGAGGCCCGGACCTTCCTGCCCGAAAACCAGCACGCACTTCCGCGGTAGGTCGTAAGTCTCCAGGGGCACGGAGTCCGGGAAGATGTCGATGCCGATCACGGCCAGCCCTTCCGCCTCCGCCCACTGCACGAAGTCCTCCACGGTGGGGTGGTGACGGACGTGCTGGTAGCGGTCGGTGACCATGGCCCCGCGACGGTTCCACCGCCGTCGTCCGATGATGTGGACTTCCTTGGCGAGGAACGCGTTCGCGGTACGCACCACGGTGCCGATGTTGAGGTCGTGCTGCCAGTTCTCAATGGCAATGTGGAACTCGTGGCGCTTGGAATCGAGGTCCGCCACGATCGCCTCGTGCTTCCAGTAGCGGTACTGGTCCACCACGTTGCGGCGGTCGCCGTCGCGCAGCAGGTCCGGGTCCCAGTGCTCGCCTTCCGGCCAGTCGCCTTCCCAAGGCCCGACGCCGACCTCCGCCTTCGCTTCGGCCTCACCATCTGCTGTGGTTCCGTCAACTGTTGGCGGGGTTTCGTTGGGGGGAAGTTCAGTCACCCCTCAACTTTAGCCGCGGGCGCTAGCCGACCTTCCACTTGTTGATCCGGTACGAGTTGGCCAGTTGCTGGAAGAGTCCGGGGTGGGCGTCCCAATACTCCTTGTGCCCGCTCACGCCCAGCATCTGCGGGGTTCCCCACGGCGTGACGGAGAACAGGTTGACGGCCTGGATTTCCTCGCCCCGCGCGTTGGTGCACGTGAAGCCAACCACCACGGCTGCTCCGCGGCGGAATTCGCGGATCTCCGGCATGGTGGTCTTGAAGTCCGATGCGCATTTGTGGCCCACCAGGTTCTGCGGCAGTTCCGTGGCCGTCATGCCCTGGTAGCGGGCCTCGATGTCCTTGATCGCTGCCTTGACCTTTTCCGGATCCTTGCCGAACTTTCCTTCCTCGGATTCGGCGAAGAACGCGTAGGCGAGGGCAATGCCGTCGCCGTCGGTTTCAGTAGTGCCTTGTGCCTTCTTCTGGATTTCCTCTCCTGTTGAGGGGTCCTTGGTGATTCCGAACGACTCGTCGTGCGTCCACTCAGCCAGATACTGGAACGACGATTCGCCGGTGACCCACTTGCTGAACAATGGATCGCCGTCCGCGGGGACGTTGCTGGGGCCGGCCAACTGGTCCCAACCGGCGGGGAGCGGGATGGCACCGGCGGGAATGTCGGAGGAGCCTGACGGTTCCTCCGACGGTTCGGCTTCCGCGGACGCGTCCGACGCCGCGTCGCTGGCTTCCGCGGTTGGCGTCGCCGTTTCCACTGCAACAGGCTTCGCGACGGACGGGATCAGCCACGCGAAAACCACCACCAGCGCAATAACCACGACGACGGCGATCCCGCCGAGGATCAGGAACAGCGCCTTCTTGTTGTGGTTGCCGGGGTCGGGGTTGCCGGGCATGCCGGGGCGCGCCGCGTAGCCGGGTTGGGCGGCGTAGGGCTGCTGGGCGGGGTAGCCGGGCTGGGCGGGGTAGGCCTGCGTCGGTTCAGATTGTGCCGGGAGGGCCTCGGTCTGCCCGGGCTGGTACTGCCGGTACTGGTCTTGGTCCGTCGCGTAGCGGGGCTGCGGGACGCCATCCGGGTTGTAGGGAGGCTGGGGGACGCCGTTGTTGTTGCTCATGAGGGCCCTTTCAGGAGGCCGGCTCCTGGCGTGGCCGGCGTGACGATCAGATGTTCCCCTCAAGTAGTTCAGCCTGCCACTGGGCTTGCAAGTCAAAAGCGGCTTTCCGCATGGGTAGATCTATCCACATAGCAAGACCCCGGGGTGTCTGGCGGTCTGAATAATGAAAGACTGGGACGCAGTGCATGAACAACCCCAGCCGGAGGCAAATATGGCAGAAGAATCCACGCCCCAGACGTCCGACTCCGTGTACCGCAACGGCCATGAAATCGAGTGTTGGCTGACGGACATGGACGGCGTACTGGTCCACGAAAACCAGGCAATCCCCGGAGCTGCCGAGCTCGTCCAGCGCTGGGTGGATACGTCCAAGCGGTTCCTGGTGCTGACCAACAACTCGATCTTCACCCCGCGTGACCTCGCCGCACGCCTGCGCGCCTCCGGCCTGGAGATCCCGGAAGAGAACATCTGGACCTCGGCCTTGGCTACGGCACAGTTCCTCAAGGACCAGGTCCAATCCTCGGACTCCGGAAACCGCGCCTACACCATCGGCGAAGCCGGCCTCACCACCGCCCTTCACGAGGCCGGGTTCATCCTCACGGACACCGACCCCGACTTCGTGGTCCTCGGTGAAACACGCACGTACTCCTTCGAAGCGATCACCATGGCGGTGCGCCACATCCTGGCCGGCGCCCGCTTCATCGCCACCAACCCGGACGCCACCGGCCCCTCCAAGGACGGCCCCCTCCCCGCCACCGGTGCCATCGCGGCCATGATCACCAAGGCAACGGGCCGCGAACCGTACATCGTGGGCAAGCCAAACCCCATGATGTTCCGTTCCGCCATGAACCAGATCGATGCCCATTCCGAAACCACCGCCATGATCGGCGACCGCATGGACACGGACATCGTCGCGGGCATGGAAGCGGGCCTCCACACGGTCCTGGTCCTCAGCGGCATCACCCAACGCGAAGAGATCGTCTCCTTCCCGTTCAGGCCCAACCAGATCCTGAACTCCGTTGCCGATCTCAAGAGCCAGATCTAGGGAATCCATCATGGCTGTGCTCAATCTGCGTCCTCTGGCCGGCGGCCGGATTCTCAGGGGGAGCCAGCCGTTCGGCCTGGATGCGGCTGCGACGTCGGAATTCCTGGCGGAGCACGGCATCCAGGCCATCGTCGATCTCCGCAGCGAGCTGGAGCGGTCCATGGTGCCGTGGCAGGTGGGTGACGGTTCGCCCGAGCTCATCAACAACCCCCTGGATCCGAACACAGTTGCTGGATCGCTGCAGGCAGTGGAGACCCCCGAGGACCTTGGCGACCTCTACCTGGGCTGGCTTCGCATCCGTCCGGAGTGGGTTGCCGACGCCTTGCGGCCGGTTGCGCAGGGCAAACGGACCTTGATCCATTGCTCGCTGGGCAAGGACCGCACGGGCGTGGTGTCAGCGGTGGCGCTCCTCGCCTCCGGCGCCCCGGACGAGGCCGTGGTGAACGACTACACAGCCACTACGCAAAACCTGCCAAACCTTCTCGGCGTCATGGCCGAAACGTGGCGCTTGCACGTCCCTTCGACGCCCGCACAGTACTTCAGCCCGGAGCTCATGATCCTGCAGAGTCCCGAGGCCGCCATCCGGCATTTCCTCGTGGGCTTCGCCCGCGAGTTCGGCGACGCGGAGGGCTTCCTGCGCGAGGCGGGCCTGTCCGCCGTCGAGCTTGAAGCCCTGCGCACCGGCAAATGAAAACTAAGCCGGGCGGATGATCCTGCCGTTCGGTTCCTCGTACGACGGCTCTTCCCGGGCGGGCGGGAGCGGTTCAAGCTGGTTCTGCACGTGCTCCAGCAACGGCCGGTACACGTCGCCATTCCATTGCGGGCTGGCGTGGGCGGGCCGGGCTCCTTCCGTGCTGAGGATGGGCAGCTTCATGTTTTCGGCGAACACCTTGCTCCACCCGGCACGGGCCGTCAGGTAGTTCACTGTCGCGTCGCCGGAGTTCCCCATGTAGGCCATCTTCGCCGGACCCAGCTTGCCCACGAACCGCAGGCCATCGAAGTGGTAGATGTAGGCGGATTCGGTCTGGACCAACACGCTGGAGGGCGCGATCGGCGAGAGCTGCTCGGCCGTCTGATCCAGGATCTGCCGCCAGGAGCGCTCGTCCTTGTGGACCAACCGCTCCCCCAGCTCATAGCCGCCGCGAAGAACCGAGGGGATGCGGAACCCGTTCTCGTAAAGGAACACCACGCCGTCGAACCAGCTTTGGTCCAGGACGTCTGCTCGGCTGAACGGACTCGAATCCAGGACGATCAGCTCGGTTTCGACGCCATGCAGTTCCAGCAAGCGCGCGGCAACCTGGGTAGCGAGCATGCCGCCGAAGCTGTGGCCGTAGAAGTAGAGCTTCTCCAAGCCCAGTTCGCGCACGTGCAGGACGAGTTCGCGAACAACTTCGTCTACGTCCAGCCCCAGGTTGGAATATCCCACCGCCGCAAGGCGCCCTCGCTGGTGAAGTGCCGGCCGGAGTGAGTTGAGGATCCACTGGGCCTCTTCCCAACTGGTTTTGTAACCCGGGAAGAGGATCCAGCTGGCCTTCGGGAAGTAGAGGTCCGCGAAGGAATCCGGGACGCGGAGGATTTTCGGGGAACGTCGTTCGGCCTGAACATGCCGGGTGAACAACATGTCCCCTGCCAAGGCCGCAGAGGCTCCGGCCGCGATGAGGAAGTTACGACGCGACGACTTCTTCAACCGGGCAGCATACGGCAGGATCCGGGCCCATGAACCCGGATCCTCCGCTGGCTCCGTCCCCGCCCCAGGCTTCGGGCCCGGCTCAGGCGTGGCGGTCAGCGGGAGGTCTTCTTCCACTTCCGGCGGTGCCGGAAGCCTGCCTACCTGAACGCCCACGCAGCAAGCATAGGCTTCGAAAGCACGGCCTTACAGCCCCATGGAAAGTGCACTGCGATTGCCCTTAGGATGCGCCCTTGGGGGCATTCTGTTCTCCGATGCCGCCCCCGCGTCGCTCTTAGCCGACGATATCGCTGAAGCGGTACATGGCTGACCATTCCGGGTGCTGATGGAGCTTGTTCAACACGTCTGTCATGTTCTTGTCCGAGGTTATGACTACAGTTGCGGCTGCCGCCGAGGCGACGTGTATGGCGTCAAGGGATTTGACGTGGAACGGGATTTCCATGGCCCGGGTCAGGATGTCATCCGAGATGGGCATCACCGTTATCTGTTCCAGGAAGAGGTTCACCTGCGTACGCAGGTCTTGGTTACCGTCCCTGACGGCCACACGGGTGGCCACAAGCTGTGTCAGTTTACTTGTGTACAGCTTGTCCCAGAGATCTGCATGGTCCAGGTAATCCACCAGCGTCTGACGGGAGGGATGGTGGGGCGTCAACAGTCGGATCAGCGAAGACGTGTCCAGATAACACCCCGCACCGACCATCGGCATCAGTAGCGTTCCCCATCACGCATTTCGCGAAGGGTGTCTTCGGAATTGAAGATCACTGTGGAACCCATAACCACGTCCCGCGCCGACGGACGATGAGCAGTGACAGCTCGATGGACGGCTTCAATCTCATCGTGGTTCCTTAGGGTGGAAGCCGGAACCACGTACGCCACCACCTCGCCGTCCCGGCCGTAAGTCACGGGAATCACGTTACCTTCGCGGACCTGGCGAAGAATTTCGCTGGAGGTGTGATTGAACTCCCGGCTGGTGACGCTGTTCTTGATCCTCATGAGGGGCTCCCTCCCACGGCCATATTTGGTACTACCGTAGTACGTTGCCCTGCGGTCTTCAACGCCGCCAGCCGGGGGCCGCGCTTAGTCGAGGCCCAGCTCATCCTTGCCAAAGGCAAAGAGGTACGGGACACCCGTTTCGGCTTCGATCTTTTCCTTGGCGCCCGTGTTGCGGTCAACGATCACGGCGACGGCCACAACGTTGCCGCCTGCCTTCCGGACACCTTCGACGGCGGTCAGTGCGGAACCGCCGGTGGTGGAGGTGTCTTCAAGGACCACAACGTTGCGTCCTTCAACCGAGGGACCTTCCACCTGGCGGCCCATGCCGTACGACTTCTGCGCCTTGCGGACAACGAACGCGTCCACGGTGCGGCCGGCGTCAACAGCTGCGTGCATCACAGCGGTACCAACCGGGTCGGCACCCATGGTGAGGCCGCCCGCGCACTCAAGCGGGATGCCGGCGTCGTCAATCATTGCCAACATGACCTGGCCGACGAGCTTGGAAGCCTCGTGGTGCAGGGTGATCCTGCGGAGGTCGATGTAGTAATCGGCTTCCTTGCCGCTGGACAGGATCACCTTTCCGCGGACCACCGCCAGTTCTTTAATGAGTTCAAGAAGGCGGGCGCGGGCAACTGAGGTGTCAGGCGAGGAAGTCATGGTTCCTATTCTACGGAAGCCGCGGCGCCGCAATCTGCGCCGTGGAATCGTTGCGTTCCCGCTGCGAGCCAGGAGCTAGAGGCGGGTGTCGAACGAACCGCAGAACACGTTCTCGTTGAACGTTCCCTGGAATTCGGACTTCCCTTGGATTTTCTGGGTGGTCGCGCGGATGGCCTCCCGCGTTCCTGCGTGGGCGTGGATGGCGGTCTTGACCATGGGCACGTCGATCAGGTGGTTCGGTTGGTTCAAGGAAACGAACACTGTAGGAATCTCCGTGGCGTACCAAGGGATTTCGGCGGCCATGGGCGAGGACCACTTGATGCGGATGGCCGCTTCCTGCGCGAAGCCCTTGACGTTGGCGAACACGAAGGCTGCGTCGTAACGCTCCGCATAGTCTGAAGTGGCTTCCTCGGCGAGCACACTCATAAAGTTCATGCCCGTCTCCCCTGCGGCCTCCCGCTGTTCGGCGGTCTTGAACACGTCCACGGTAAAGCCTGCCGCTTCCAGCTCTTCGCGGACAGTGTCCAGGTAGGCCAGAGGGTCGGCGCGGGTGAAGTCAGCCCCGCCAGAGATCCCGTACAGGCGGATGCGCCGGTGGGTTTCCGGGGTGATGGGCAGGTTGTGTGCCGTGTCCTTAACGAGCGTCACAGTCTTGTCTGCGATGTCCGCTGCGATGGACCGGTGTGCGTCGCTGCCTATGACGGCCAGCGCCTCCGAGGAAGGAACCAAGGATTCCCGGGGCGTCACGTGCAGGCCAAGACTTGCCTTCAGCCCGAGGATCCGCCGCAGGGCATCTTCGAGTCGGGTATCAGAAATGATGCCCGACTTGTAGCCGTCCAGCATGAACTGGAAGTCCTCCTCCGGGTTGCGGAAGAAGAGGAACATGTCGCAGCCTGCCGCAATCGTTGCCGGAACAAGGTCGCGCCGTTTCATGGCCTGCGTCAGTCCCACCATGAGCGAAGCATCCGTGAGTACCAGGCCATTGAAGCCGAGTTCGCCGCGCAGCAGATCCTGCAGCAGTTCCGGTGCAAGGGTCGCAGGCCGGACCTCCGAATCGGTGAGGCCTGGACGGAAGTGCCGGGAAACCTCCGGTGCGCCAATGTGCCCCACCATGATCGACTGCACGCCGTGCCCGATCATTTCCCGGTACACGTGCCCGTACGTCGCGTTCCATTCCTCGTAGCCCAGAGTGTTGTACGAGGTCACGACGTGCTGGTCGCGCTCGTCAATGCCGTCGCCCGGGAAGTGCTTCATGGCGCACACCGTGGGCGACTCACTGATGCCGTCGAAATACTCCCTGGCCCGTTCCACCACGATCTCCGGCGTGTTGCCGAACGCCCGCGTGGAGATGACGGTGTTCCGCCAGTTGTAGTGGATGTCCACGATCGGCGCGAAAGCCCAGTTGCACCCGAGGGCAGCGGTTTCGACGCCGGCAACCTCGCCCATGCGGCGGGCGATCGACTTGTCCGGGTGTGAACCCGCCTGGAGGTGCGTGGAGACGAACGTGCCGTCGTCGCAGCTTCCGGCGCCGCCCATCTCCGGGTTGGAGGCCACCAGCAAGGGGATCCGCGTCTTCGACTGCGCATAGCGGATGTGTTCCTGGACCGCACCCGACGGGCCGGGCCGGTAGCGCATGCCGCCCACGTGGAAGTTCTCCAGCACGTTGTCCAGATACTCAGGCGCGTAGTGGTTGTTGTGGTTGATGAAGAGCTGGCCGATCTTCTCTTCCAAGGTCATGGACGCGATGGTGGATTCAACCCATTCCACGGCTGCGTCGTCCAGCGTGAACGGTGCCGCCTTGAGGTCCACCAGGAACCTGCTTGCATCATCCTGCGGGCCCAGCAACGATTCCACGGCCTGGTCAACGATCTGCTGAACGGGCGTCTCGATGTCCACAACCACTCCTTCTTCGTCGGTTTGGAGATGTTCAAGGGTAGCCAGTTGCGAGTCCAGCAGCGAGGCCGGCATGAAGTGACCGGGCCGGGAGTTCATGCGCTCGTTCAGCACCTCGCGGCTTCCGTGCAGGTGGACGAACACCACGGAGGGGTCGCCCCTGCGGATGAGGTCCCGGTAGGCACGCTTGAGCGCGCTGCAGGCGATCACCAGGGGAGCGTCCGACGCCGAGAATCGCCTGCCGATTTCGGCGAGCCACGGTGCCCGGTCGTCGTCGTTGAGCGGAGTGCCGGAGGCCATCTTGTCGATGTTCGCCTGCGGGTGCAGCGCATCGCCGTCGAGGAATTCCGCGCCGAGGCGTTCGGCGAGGGCGGCGCCAACGGTGCTTTTGCCGCAACCGGCGACGCCCATCACGACGATGTGGAGCGGTTTACCAGTCATGAACCGTGCCGTCCACGAGGCGGTTGTACGGCAGGTAGGCCTGCTGGTACGGGAACGCAGCAGCGGCTTCTTCGTTGAATTCGACGCCGATGCCGGGGTTGTCGCCCGGGTGCAGGTAACCGTCCTTGAAGGTCATGGACTGCTGGAAGACCTCGTTGGTCTTGTCCGAGTGCTGCATGTATTCCTGGATGCCGTAGTTGTGGATGGCCAGGCCAACGTGCAACTGGGCTGCGAAACCGACCGGCGAAATGTCCGTGGGTCCATGGAAGCCGGACTTGATCTGGTACTGCGCGGCGAAGTCCATGACCTTCTTCAACGGGCTGATGCCGCCGAAGTGCGTGGACGCGGCACGGACGTAGTCGATCAGCTGTTCCTTGATAAGCGTCTGGTAATCCCACACGGTGTTGAAGATTTCGCCGATAGCCAGCGGGGTGGTGGTGTGCTGGCGGACCAGGCGCAGGCCCTCCTGGTTCTCGGCCGGGGTGCAGTCCTCGAGCCAGAAGAGGTCGTACGGTTCCAGGGCCTTGCCGAGCTTGGCGGCCTGGATGGGGGTCATGCGGTGGTGGCCGTCGTGCAGCAGCGGGATCTCGGGGCCGAACTCGTTGCGCACGGCTTCGAACACTGTGGGCAGGTGGCGGAGGTAGGCGCGGGTGTCCCAGTCCTCCTCGAGGGGGAACGCGCCACGGCCGGCGGGTTCGTAGTCGTACCGCTCCCCCGAAGCCTGGGCCTGCGCGGCAACACCGTACACGGCCTTGATGCCGGGAATGGCGGTCTGGATACGGATGGACTTGTAGCCCAGCTCCAGGTGCTCGCGGACCGAATCAAAGAGCGAGGGAATGTCCGAACCCGAGGCATGCCCGTAAGCCCGCAAACCGTTCCGGGACGCGCCACCCAGCAACTGGTAGACGGGCAGCCCGGCCACCTTGCCCTTGATGTCCCACAATGCCATGTCCACGGCGGCGATCGCGGCCATGGTCACCGGGCCACGACGCCAGTACGAGGAGCGGTAAAGGAACTGCCAAGTGTCCTCGATCCGGTGTGGATCCTTGCCGATCAGCAACTGCGCAACGTGCTCCTTCAAATACGCGGCGACGGCGAGTTCCCGGCCATTGAGCGTCGCGTCACCAATACCGGTCACCCCGTCCTCGGTAGTGATCCGCAACGTCACGAAGTTACGCGAGGGGCTGGTCACGAACACTTCGGCAGCAATGATTTTCATGGTCGTTGGTCCTTCCGGAAGGTGTGGGAAATCAATGGGAGGCGGGCGTGGGAGCGGCGGCAAAACGGTCCTGAAGACCGTGCACCAGGGATACAAGCTGCGGTTCCTTTGCCAGTTCGGGGCCGATGAGCCGGAGCAAGGCAGCAGTCCGAGGCTCACCTGTGAGTGCGTTCGCTGCCCTGATCTCGGCCGACAAGGGGTCCTGGAGGTCCGGCTTCACAGCAAGGCAGGCAGCCCACGCCGCGATCATGCCGGCCGCACCCGCCCCTACACGTCCGGCGGATCGCTCGGCGTGCAGCACAGGCACGGAACGCATCCTGAGCTTCGTGGTTCCGTCCGCCGCGATTTGGCTGAGATGATGGGCGATCCGTGAATTGCCGAAGCGCTCCAACAGGGCGGCCCTGTACTCCGGTATGTGCAGGTCGGGGGCTGTCAGGTGTTGCCCTGCCTCGTCCCAGAACTCCTCAACGGCCTCCCTGCAGACGGAATCTGCGAGGGCCTCCGCCACGGTGGTGTGCCCCCTGACCAAGCCTGCGTAGGCAAGGATCGAGTGGGCACCGTTGAGCAGCCAAAGCTTGCGGTTCTCGTAGGGTTCTATGTCGTCAACGAACACAGCTCCGGCGTCCTCCCACTGGGGGCGTCCTGCGGGAAAGTTTCCGCTGAGGATCCAGTTGTGGAACGGCTCGGTGACCACGGGGGCATCGTCCTGGTAGCCGCAGGAAGAGGCCACCAGTGCGATATCGTCCGGGGTGGTTCGCGGCGTAATCCGGTCCACGGACGTGCTGACAAAGCTGACGTTCGCTTCGATCCACTCCGCCAGCCCGGCATCGAACTCCCGCGCCAGAGACAGCACCGCTTGGCGGGCCACGTTTCCGTTGTCGGAGAGATTGTCGCAACTCACGACGGCGAGCGGTCCGGCGTCGTTCGTCCTGCGGGCGGCGAGGCCCGCGACCAAGCGGCCCATCGGCGTCGCAGGTTCCTTTCCGGAGGCCAGCAGCGGAAGGTCCGTGGCACCGGGCCCGTAAGCTGCCTCGGTGATGGTCAGGGTAACGACCGCTGTGGCCGGGGCGGAGACCAGTTCCACGAGCGACCCCACATCAGCTCCGTCGATGGCCCGGACGATGCTTCCCACCACCTCGAAAGTGTCACCGCCGCCCGAGCGTTCCACCACTGTGAACAGCCCGTCCTGGGCTGCCAAGACGGCGGCCGCATCCGGGCGCCTGCCGGTGAAAGCCGCGATCCCCCATTCGGTGGCGTCGCCGGCATGCTGGGTGTACCAGGCCTGGTGCGAGCGATGGAAGGCGCCCAAGCCCAGGTGCACCATCCGGATGGGTGGCGTGGCGCCGGTAAACGCCAGGGTCCGGTTCAGCCGTGGCAACGCCTCTTGGGAGCTCACAGTTTGAAGACCCTTCTGGGCGAGGAATCCACGACGTCGACAATCAGCTCGTGCGCGCGGTCCTCGCTCACGCGGTGCTCGGCTACGAGCCGGGCGAGGAACGCTGCCTCGATCCGGCGGGAAGCGTCGTGCCGGGCCGGGATGGAACAGAACGCCCGGGTGTCATCGATGAAGCCTGAAGACCTCGAGAAGCCTGCCGTTTCGGTGACGGCCGAACGGAACCGCAACATCGCATCCGGCGCGTCCAGGAACCACCACGGCGCACCGATGTAGACCGACGGGTAGAAGCCCGCCAGGGGTGCCAACTCCCGGGAGAACACGGTCTCGTCCAGGGTGAAGAGGACCAGGTGGAAATCCTTGGCCGTGCCGAAATCCTGCAGCAGCGGGCGGATGGCCTCGGTGTAGTTCACCGCGAAGGGAATGTCGTGCCCGGTGTCGGCGCCGAAGGCCTCGAAGGTGGGGCCGTGGTGGTTGCGGTAGGAGCCCGGATGGATGGTCATCACCAGTCCGTCTTCCACCGACATCCGCGCCATCTGGTACATCATGTGGGCCTCGAACGCATCACGGTCCGCGGCCGTGGCCTGCCCTGCGCGGGCCTTCTCGAAGAGGGCCTCGGCGTCGGCGTCGTCCAGTTTGAGGGTCGCCGGGGTCCGCACGCCATGATCGGCGGACACGGCGCCATGATCCACGAAATAACGACGCCGGTTTTCCAGGGCCGCGATGTAGCCGGCGTAGCCGGTTGCGCCGTCGGCCGCGGTTTCGATCAGCCGCTCGACATTCGACGCCCAAGACGGGTTCGCGATATTGATGTAAGCATCCGGCCGGAACGTTGGCAGCACCCGGCCGTTGAAGGACGGGTCGGCGGCCAGCGCAGCATGGCTGTCCAGCGAGTCGAGGGGATCGTCGGTGGTGGCAAGGACCTCGATGTTGAAGTCCTTGCAGAGTTGCCGCGGACGGAAGTCCGGCTCCACGAGCCGGTCGGAAATGGCGTCGTAGCTGGCGTCCGCGGAGAGCTCGGACAGCTCGGCCCCGAGCTTGAACACCTGCTCGAACTGGGTGCGAAGCCAGTACCCGGACGCGGTGCCCTCGAAGAGCGGCCACGCTTCGACGAACCGCCGCCAGACTCCCCTGGCGCCTTGTGGATTCCCGCCCTGCAACTGCTCCATGGGCACGCCGGAGGCATGTATCAGGCGCGTGACGTAGTGGTCCGGAGTGACCAGGAGCTCGGCAGGGTCGGGAAAGGGAGTGTTCCGTTCGATCACCGCCGCATCCACGTGGCCGTGCGGGGAAATGATGGGGAGATCCTGGACCCTGGACAGCAACCCGCGGGCGATCTCGCGGGTTCTTGGGTCCGCGGGAAGGAGCCGGTCCGGATGGGCTGCGATTGACGGGGACATCGGTTCAGCCTTTCGAGAGCAGGTCAGCGGAGTTGCTTCCGCTGACGGTCAGTCCCGCTGCGGCAGCAGCCCGGCGGAGGAATTCAAGGTTTCCGGCGGTGCGGTCGGCCAGTGGAACCTCCGTTGAAAAGTCCTCCACGGTGACCCATTGGTCGTAGCCCACGGCTGCGAGCGCCTGGAAATAGGCCAGGACACTGCCTTGCCCTTCGGCGAGCGGAGCCCACTCATTGGCCCAAACGGCAGCGCCTGCCGCGTCGCGTTCCTCCGTGCGGACCCAGCGGGCATTCTTGACATGCACGTGGGAAAGGTACGGCCCGAGCAGTTCGAGCCCAGGGAGGAGCGACTCCCAGCCCTCGATGAGCAGGTTGCCCAGGTCGTGGATGACGCCCACGTGCTGTGGGTCCAGGCCCTCCAGGAGCCTTCGCGCAGATGAAGCGGATGCCGTCACGGTGCCGTGGTGCAGTTCAACGAGTGCTTTGACGCCGTGGTGCGCGGCCCGCTCCGCGACCCATTCGTAGTGCTCACGGGTGGCGGCGAACAGTTCGGGATAGGACAGCCCGCTCGGTTCCTGGCCGCCCATGGTCGAGTTGCCCAAAGGAAGGACATTGACCCGGACTTGCCGGGCGCCCAAAGCCGCCGTTGCGGCGAGAACCCGTTCAACGCCGTCGTGGTCGTCACAACGGGCGTACCCACCCAGGCCGGAGTATTCCAGGCCCGCTTCGCGGGTCAGCCGGGCAATTTCAGGGAGGGAGTCTTCAAGCCCGGTCATGGGCCAAGTGGCTTTGTTCCCTGCCCAGAAGCCGGGCTCCGGTGCCTCCGCTTGATCCGTGACGCGCCATTCGATGCCGTGCCAGCCTTGCGCGGCCAGCGTCGTGGCAGCCTCTTCCGGAGTCCATTCCGGGGTGGATGCCGTGAAGACGGAGAATTTCATGCCGTGACCTCCTCAAAGTGGCCGTTTCCGGTGCGTACCTGCACGTCGTTGTACTTGCCCGCCAGGACGTCGGCGATCAGGACCGGCTTGCCAAGGGTCGCCGATACGTACAGCGCCCGGACCGTGCCGAGGGCGGTGATGGCATCCTGGATGGTGACGCCGGGTGCCCTGCGGTTGCGGATGGCGTCCACGACGTCGCGGTACTGACGGATGTGTCCGGCCGGGTAGACCGTGGGGTCCAGGTTGGTATCCACCGCTGGTTCGTCGAACGTGGCCAGCTCCGCCTCGGCTTGGTTTCCACCGCCGCGGACACCCATCGGATTCTTGTTGACTTCCTCCGGGTCCCCTGCGTGGAAGTACTCGAGATTGTCGTTGTCGATGACGGCCGAACCGGTTGAACCCATGACCTGGAGCCGGACAGTGAGTCCCGGGTAGGCCGCCGTGGTTGCGTGAAGCACCGCGAGCGCGCCGGATTCGAAGGTCAGGGTGGCCACCGCAGTGTCCTCGACCTCAACGTCCGTGTGTGCGAGCAACGCCGTCTTGGCGCTGATCTCCACCGGCTTGCCCAGGAACCAGAGAAGGAGGTCCACGGTGTGCACACCTTGGTTCATGACCGCACCGCCGCCGTCCATGGCCCACGTTCCGCGCCACGCGCCGGAATCGTAGTAGCCCTGGCTGCGGAACCAGCTCACCGATGCGATGGCCGAGGTCAACCGACCGAACCGCCCTGCGCGGCGTGCCTTGTCCACCAGGACCGACGCCGGATCGAAACGGTGCTGGCTGATGACGGTGGCAACGAGTCCCTTGTCCTCCGCATCTTTTGCTGCGGCCAGGATTTCGTCTGCCCGGTCCAGGTTCACATCCAGCGGTTTCTCGATGACAACGTGTTTGCCGGCGGCCAGCACCTCCAGCGCCTGCTCGATGTGCAGGCCGCTGGGAGTTGCGATGATGACGAGGTCGACGTCGTCACCCGCCAGCGCTTCACGCAGGCTCCCGAACGTGGCCGGGCGGGCGGCACCGGTGTCTTCGATCTGCTGTGCCAGGGCTGTTGCGGCTTCCTCGATCTCGTCCACGAGCGCCGTGACGCGCAGTTCAGGCAATTCGCCGACGGCGGCTGCGTGCGTCCTGCCGATGCTGCCGCACCCGGCAATGGCTACGTTGATGATCCGGTTCGTATCAGTGCTCACTTGGTTTCCACTCCAGCTTCGTTCACTACTTTTGCAAAGGCTCGTGCTGCCATTCCGAACGCGGTGGGTCCGGAGAATCCGCCGAGCCCGTGGGCGCCGGCGAGGTGTGGTTCGAGGCTGGCGAAGCCCACGTAACCGTCTTCCTTCAGGGCTTTGACTGTCCGGAGCAGGTCGCCGTCGCCTTCACCGGAGGGAACCACCACTCCATCAGCGAACCGGGCGTCCTTGACCTGCAGGTACTCCAGATGGGGCCGCAGCTTTGCGTATCCCTCATCGAAGGGCTTGACGCCCACTTGGACGAAGTTTGCCGGGTCCCAGGCGACTTTCAGGGCCGGCGAGTCCACGGACTCAATGATGTCGAGCACGCGATCGGGGGTGTCTCCGAAAATGTCCTTCTCGTTCTCGTGAAGAAGGACCACGTCCTGCTCTTCCGCCAAGGCCGCCAAAGCGCGCATCCGCACGATGACCTCGTCCCGGATGCTGTCCACAGCCACGCCTTCTCCGTAGTAGAAGGAGAAGATCCGGATATAGCGGGCGCCCAGCACGTGTGCCGCATTGGCTGCCCGGCGCAGGCGGTCCAGTTCGTGTTCCACCGGGAGGCTCACGTCCACCTTGCCGATGGGAGAAGCGATTGCGGAAACCCCCATACCGGCGTCCTCCAGGAGGGACTTGAGCTGCTCGAGCTGACCGGCGTCGAGATCCACGATGTTGGTGCCCCACGCGCTGCGTACTTCAATGTGGTTCGCGCCGAGGGCCTGCAGCACAGCGATCTGGACCACTGGATCATCACTGATCTCATCGCCGAACCCGGAGAGCGTCCACTCGACTTTTGCTGAACCTGTCATTGCTATTTGACTCCTCCGGCGGTCAGACCGCCCACTAGGTAACGTTGGAAAATCAGGTAGAGAATCACGACGGGCGCCGCACACACCAGCGAGGCCGCCATCATTTGGCCGTACAGGGGAATTGCTCCACCCTCCTGGGAAGCTCCAAAGATCTGCAGGGCCACGGCTGCCGTCTGGCTTTCTGGCCGGGTCATCACCGAGGCAAAGAGGACATCGTTCCAGCCAAGCAGGAAGGCGAAGATGCCCGAGACCACAATTCCGGGCCAGCTGAGCGGGAGGATGATCCGGACCAGGACGCCCAGGTTGCTGGCGCCGTCGATCCTTGCCGCCTCTTCCAGTTCGCGTGGCAAGCCGCGCAGATAGGTGACCATCACCCAGGTGGAGAAGGGCATCGCGAACGTCAGGTAGGTGACAAAGAGGCCCCATTGCGTACCGATCACCTGGATGCCAAGGTAGCTGGCGGCCGAAGAGAAGAGCACGAACACCGGAAGGACCATCAGCGTACCCGGCACCGACTGCAGCGCCAGGAGGCCGCGAAGGATGGTCAGCCGCCCGCGGAATTGGTAGCGGACCAGCACGTAGGCGATGGACACGGACATGGCTGCCGACACCACGGCGGTGGCGCCGGCTACCAGGACGCTGTTTGCAAGGCCCTTCGCCAGGCCCACGCTGGACCAGATCTTGGTGTAGTTCTCCAGCGAGAAGCTGGACGGCCAAAACTCGCCGTTGGCGACGCCGATATCCGAGTTCACCGATGCCAGGAAAATGTAGGCAACCGGGATCAGGACGATGGCGCTCAGGACCGTGAGGATGATGGCCAGCATCGGGCCAGGCAGGAGCCGGGTGACTTCGTGCTGCCGCTTTGAACCGGGCCGGAACGTAGCCACCGACGGGTCCGGGCGGGACGTGCCGCGGACCGAGGTGGTTGATGCGCTCACTTCTTGCCTCCCGGCGTCTCGGCGTCGTCCAACTTGACGGCGCGAAGGTAGATGAACAGCGGAATGGCGATCAACACCAGGGACACAAACGCCATGGCGGCGCTGAGGCCGAAACGGAAGCTCTGGAAACTGGTGACGTAGGTGAGGATCGGCAGAACTTCGACGTCGGATGGGGCCGGGACGCCGAACAGCACGAACGGGAGCGTGAAGTTATTGATGTGGTGCAGCATGCCGATCAGGAAAGCCAGAGACAGCGGGCCCTTGAGATACGGGAAGACGACATAGCGCAGTTTGTTCCACCACAGAGCGCCGTCCAGGGCCGAGGCCTCATGGACTTCGTGGTCCACGGATTGCAGGCCGGAAAGTGCCAGCAGGTAGATGAACGGCCAGGATGCCCAAATCTGGACCAGGATCAGCGTCCAATATGTTTGCGGCCCGTTGAGCCAGAGCCCACCGTCCACGCCGAACACACCCAGTGCGGAGTTGATGACTCCGTCCGGCTGGAACATGGTCCGCCACACTGTTGCCACCACGAAGGAAGGGAGCACGTACGGGATCAAGAAGATCGAACGTATGAGCGCCCTGCCCTTGAAGGCATTCTGAGTAGCAACAGCCGCTGCGATGCCCAAGGGCAAGGTGACGAGCATGGCGATCAGCGAGTAGCTGACGCTCAGCCACACCGAGTGGAGCAGCGGCGAATCGGTCAAGGCCTCCACAAAGTTCTCGACGCCGATGAACGGTGCGCTGACCCACTTGCGCAGCGAGTACTGGTCGAGGTTGAGCGCCGACATGTAGATACCCAGGAACAGCGGGACCACGATGATGACGAACATCAGGACGCCGCCGGGGATCAGCATCCACAGTGGACGGTTCCGCTCGCTCAAGCCCTTGCGGCGGACAGGTTTCCGGCCACCGCCGGCCGGCTGGAGGGTTCCTGTGTCTGCGGCCGGTGAGGCACCGGCGTCGAGCGCTGGCTCTGTCGACCCGGACCGGGCCAGCTGCCCGCGGGCAGCCGGACCGGACACAGGTTTCATTTCCCTGAAGGAATCAGTGGACATGGGAGACCCTGCCTAGGACTTCGCAGCCCGGTCGAGGGAAGCCTGGCCCTTGGACTGGGCGTCCTTCAAGCGTGATTCCAGGGCACTCTCATCAACGGATCCCTTGGCCAGGTCCGGGATGGACTGGACGGTCACGTTCAGGAGGCCCAGCTGGATATCGCCCCAAGCACCGGTGAAGGGTGTTGCCTTGGACTTGCCCGCAGCATCCGCGATGGGCTTCAGCTTGGGATCAGTCAGGGTTGCCAGTGCCTCGGCATTGGCAGGGAGCTCGCCGAAGATCTTCTGGTAGTTCAACTGCTCGTCCTTGGAAGTGATCAGCTCGACATAGGCGAACGCCAAGTCCTTCTGCTGGGAGTAGTCGGCTACCACTACGTTGTCGCCGGAGAGGATGCTTGCGGCCTTGTCGCCGTCGCCCTTGGGGGAAGACTCGCCCGGAGCCGTGGTGGGCATCAGGGAGTAGGCGTACTTGCCGGCGATAGCGGACTTGTCCAGGGTGGGAATGGAGCTGGACGTGGTCATCATCAGGTATCCGGCCTTGCCGGAGGCGAAGGCTGCTACCGCGTTGCTGTTGCTCCAGCCGATCGCTGCCGGATCCACCACCTTGTCCTTGGTGAGCCAGCCGAAGTAGGTTTCGTAGGCCTTCTTGACTGTGGGGTCATCCATCTTCAGCTTGTTGCCGTCCACCAGCGGATTGCCTGCCTGCACGGACATGGCCCAGATAAACTTCCAGGGATCAAAGTTGTCCTTGTACCCGGTGGCCAGACCGTAGGTTCCCGCGCTGGCGTTGGTCATTTTCTTTGCCTGCTCGGCGAGCTCGTCCCACGAGGTTGCAGGCTTTTCGATACCCGCCGCTGCCAGGAGGTCCTTGTTATAAGCCATGACGAACGGACGGCTGACAAACGGGATGCCTGCTTGGTGCTCGGAGTCCGGGCCGGAGATGCCAAGGGCGGCGGGGTTGAACCGGTCCTTGCCGCCTACTTTCTTCCAGTCGTCCTCGGAAAGAGTCACGAAGGCTTTGGTGGCGTAGGCAGTTGGCGTGAATGTGGTGCCCAGGGTGTAGACGTCCGGGCCCTGGCCGGAAACAACAGAGGTCTGGATGCGGGTCAGTTCGTCGTTTGCTGATGCGAAGGTCTCAAATTTCACCTCCGCGCCGGTCTTTGCCTTGAACTTGGCGGCGATGTCACTCTGCCACTTCTTCTGCTCTTCCGGATACTGGTTGTTGACGCCGGTCAGGACATTCAGTGTCTTGCCTGTTCCGTCAACGGCACCCCCGGAGCTGGCCGACGTCGTGCTGTTGCCGCTCCCGCCGCAGGCTGTCAGTGCCAGCGCGGCAGTCAGAGCGACGGCGGCAAGCTTGGCTGATGGTGCAAACCTCATTGTTTCCTCCTTGGATACACAGCCCGGTAGTGGTCTACGTCACAGGGGCTTCGGCTTCGAGTCTAGGAGTGTGGCAAAGCTGCGGCAAGCGGTTGCCAAAAGTTGCCATGAGATGGTGCAATCTTTTTATGGCTGAGACGAACGGGCGGGGATCCGCACCCACAATCAAGGATGTTGCTGCCTTGGCGGGAGTGGCAACATCCACTGTCTCCAGGGCCCTTTCCAACCCGGACCGCGTGAACCGGGCAACCCGTGAACGCATCGAGAAAGTGGCCGCCGAGCTCAACTACGTCCCCAGTTCGCAGGCCCGCAGCCTTAGCTCCGGCCGAACCAATGCCATCGCCCTGCTGGTTCCCGACGTCACCAACCCGTTCTACTTCGACATCATCCGCGGCACCCAGAACCAGCTCAAAGCCGCCGGCTACACCCAGCTGCTGGTGGACACCGAAGAGTCGGCCGAAATGGAAGCCGACACCCTGCAGAAGATGCAGCGGACCGCCGACGGATTCATCCTTGCCGCCTCCCGCCTCACCGATGCCCAGATTCTGGAGGCGGCAAGCTCGCAGGCAATCGTCACCATCAACCGCTCCTCAGCCAACGCCCCCACCGTGGTCATCGACACCCCCGGCGCCGTAGTCCAGGCCCTTGAACACCTGACATCACTGGGCCACACCAGGATCTGCTACGTCGGCGGGCCGGCGTCGTCATGGTCAAACGCCAAACGCTGGAAGACTTTTGAAGACGAAAGCCGTGATCGCGGACTGACCACCTCCCGGGTAGGACCCTTCACCCCCAAAACAACGTCCGGAGCAGCAGCCGCCGACGCTGCGGCGCGAACCGGGGCAACGGCCTGCATTGTCTTCAACGACCTCCTGGCCATCGGCATGCTGCAGCGCCTTCGGGAGCGCGGGATCCGCGTCCCTGAAGACATGAGCATTGTGGGCTGCGACGACATTTTCGGCGCCGACTTCTGCAATCCACCCCTCACCACCATGGCTTCACCGATTGAGCAGGCAGGGCGGGTGGCCGTGTCCATGCTCCTGGCCCAACTGGATCGGCTTCACGCCGGTTCCAGCCGGCGGCTAGCTGTCATGCCGACGCACCTCACCGTGCGGGGCTCAACAGGCCCGGCACCCAAGTAGGTCGCAGCAGAGCGCGTTTAGCGGGCCCATAACGCGCACAACTGCGACTTAGTTGGGTCTCCGGCGGCAATATGGTTGAGCGGTCACAAGTGCGCTGGCTAGTGTTGAACCCATGCGCGAACTCCAGGCAAAGATCATCGAGGAAATGGGCGTCCAGCCCCGGATCAATCCCGCAGAGGAGGTTCGCAAACGCGTCGCTTTCCTGAAGGACTACCTGAAGGCGACGGGCACGAAAGGTTTTGTGCTCGGCATCTCCGGCGGCATCGACTCGTCATTGGCCGGAAGGCTCGCCCAGCTCGCCGTCGAGGAGCTTGAGGCTGAAGGTGTCGAGGCCAACTTCGTAGCAGTCCGCTTGCCGTACGGCATCCAGCACGACGAAGACGACGCCCAGGCCGCACTGGACTTCATCAAGGCCAAGACCGAGTGGACGTTCAACATCTCCAGCGCCGTGGACGGCTTCGAGGATGAGTTCGAGAAGACCACGGGTGCCGCGATTTCCGACTTCCACAAGGGCAACACCAAGGCCCGTGCCCGCATGATCGCCCAGTACGCACTCGCCGGAGAACACAACTACCTGGTGATCGGAACCGACCACGGCGCCGAGTCCGTGACGGGCTTCTTCACCAAATACGGCGACGGCGGTGCGGATATCCTGCCGCTGTTCGGCCTGAACAAACGCCAGAACCGTGAGCTCCTGGGCGAACTGGGCGCCCCTTCCCGCGTGTGGGAGAAGGTTCCGACGGCCGACCTCCTGGACGGCACCCCCGGCCGCACCGACGAGGACGAACTCGGCATCACCTACGACCAGATCGACGACTACCTCGAGGGCCGCGACGTACCCGAGGGCGTCGCAGCGCTCATCGAACAGAAGTACCTCCGGACCCGGCACAAGCGCACCGTTCCGGTCACGATCTTCGATACCTGGTGGAAATAGCCGGAGACAACGCCAAAACCCCGACGGCGGGTGCGGACTTAGCGATAAGTCCGCACCCGCCGTCGTGCGTTAACGACGCTCTCTCACCTAACGCCCCCTTCAGCCAAACGCTCTCTCACTACCCTTTGACGTCCCGATAGTTACCGATATATCGTTAACTATCGCCGATACTCCATCGGTGAAACCTACCGAAAGGACGATGCTGTTATGAAAGGCATCCACGAAAATGAACACCACTCTCCCGAGCAGGGTCCGGGTTTCCCCGGCCGTGGACGGTTTGGCCGCGGCGCAGGGCGTCGGGGTCCGGGCGGTCACGGCGGCGGATTCGGGCCAGGCTTCGGTCCTGGATTTGGACCCGGCGGATTCGGCCCCCGCGGATTCGGACCGGGCGGTCCGCGCCGCAACCGCGGTGACGTCCGCGCGGCAATCCTGTCGCTGCTCGCCGAATCCCCATCGAACGGCTACGGCCTGATCAAGACCATCGCGGAGAAGACCTCCGGCGCGTGGCGTCCCAGCCCGGGATCCGTCTACCCGACCCTGCAGCAGTTGGTTGATGAGGACCTCATCACCGCTACGGGCGAGGGGCGGCGCACCGAGTTCACCCTCACCGACGCCGGCCGCGAATACGTGGCCGAACACGAAGAGGAACTCGCCAACGCCTGGAATACCGGCGTGGACGGGACCGACCACGAGTTCCACCAGAGCATCGGGAAGCTCATGGGAGCCATCCACCAGTTCCGCACCACGGCCACAGAGGAACAGCGCAAGGCAGCCATCGAGAAGCTCGATGAAACCCGCCGCGCGCTGTACCTGATCCTGGCCGACTAGTGCCACACTCATCCCCTTGACCTTGACGTAACGTCAACCTCTACTGTCAAAGGACAGGCACGGACGGAGGACGGATGGACTGGTCAATCCAGGAAATCGCGAGGATGGCAGGAACCACCAGCCGAACGCTGCGTCACTACGACGACATCGGGCTGCTCAAACCAAGCCGGACCGGACATAACGGCTACCGCTATTACGACGGTCCGGCCTTGGTTCAACTCCAGCGCATCCTCTTGCTGCGGGAGCTCGGATTGGGCCTGCCGGCGATATCAGACGTGCTGGCCAGGGAGACGGACACCGTCAAAGCCTTGAGCGGCCATCTGGAATGGCTCGGGCGGGAACGGGACCGCTTGGCCAGGCAGATCGCCTCCGTGCAGCAAACCATCGAGACATTGAAAGGGGATGGAAAGTACATGGCACAGGACATGTTTGACGGCTTCGACCACACTCAGTACAAGGACGAGGTGGAGGAGCGATGGGGCAAGGACGCCTACGCCGCGAGTGATGCGTGGTGGCGTGGCATGAGCCCTGACGAAAAGCAGGAATGGAAGGACCGTTCACAGAAGCTTGGCAGCGACTGGATTGCGGCCGCGATGTCCGGGGTTTCGCCTGACAGCGCAGAAGCCCAGGATCTCGCACGGCGCCACGTCGAGTGGCTGCGCGGTACTCCGGGAACCCCCTCCGCCGCTCCCGGGGGCGATGTGAAGGGGTACGTCATTGGGCTTGGCGAAATGTACGTCGCCGATCCGCGCTTCGCGGCCAACTACGGCGGGGAGTCCGGTGCATCATTTGTGCGGGACGCGTTGCGGGTCTACGCGGAGGCGAACCTGTAGAACAGGCCGGAGCAAATTCCAGCCTTGTAATTCAGCCAACTAGAATCCCCGAGGGTGTTTTCCCAAAAGCGCCCCAGTCGGCCGTTGACTCGCGGCCTGATGTCATGAAGAAGGGGATTCTTTTTGTCGGCTTTGCCCACACACGTCCTATCCGGCTGGCGACGCTTAGGCGCCCTTGTCCTGGCGGTATCGCTCGCACTGCTCCTGGGAAGCTGCGCGCCCGGTCCCGTCGAAGCCACTGGCGTTCGTGGTGCCTCCCAAGCACTCGACGCCCTGGCTGCCCTCCCTATCAAAGGCCGCGCGCCGAAAACCGGATACGACCGCGACCTTTTCGGGCAAGCCTGGGCCGACGTCGACCGCAATGGATGCGATACCCGGAACGACATCCTCAAACGTGACCTCACGGCCATCAGTTACACCAACAGCGTTCCGTGCAAAGTCCAAAGCGGCACACTCGCCGACCCCTACACGGCCAAGACCATCGCCTTTGTCCGCGGCACCACCACAAGCTCAGCTGTACAAATCGACCATGTGGTTGCTCTCAGCGACGCCTGGCAAAAAGGGGCCCAGCAGCTGAGCCTCGAAAAGCGCACCGCCCTCGCGAACGATCCGCTGAACCTGCAAGCCACCGATGGACCCACCAACCAACAAAAGGGCGACGGCGACGCCGCCACCTGGTTGCCGCCCAGCAAAGCCTTCCGCTGCGAATACGTTGCACGGCAGATTTCCGTCAAGGCCGCGTACAAGCTCTGGGTAACGCAGGCTGAACACGACGCCATGGCGCGGATCCTTGGAGATTGCCCGGCCTAGGTGGTTCGGGAAGTGAAATAGTTTGGCAAGGATCTTTTCACTTAGTCCACTAAGTGAAAAGATCCTTGATCACCACAGCAGCCAGGGCTCCTTTAAACAAACGCCGACTTCCCCGTTACCGCGCGGGCCACGATCATCGAGTTGATCTCGTAGCTGCCCTCGTACGTATAGAGAATCTCAGCGTCTCCGAAGAGCTTGCCCATCTGGTAGTCCGTGGTGATTCCATTCCCACCCAGCAGCGAGCGCCCCATCGCCACGGAGGAACGGGCCAAGCGGGTGGTGGTGGCTTTGGCCATGGCGGCCTGGACCATCTCGAGCTTGCCGGCCTCCTGGATGCGGGCCAGCTCAACCATCAGGGAAAGGGACGCGTGGGCGTTCCCCAGGATGTCCGCGAGTTGCTGTTGGACCAACTGGAAGCGCGCCAACTCCCTGCCGAATTGGAAACGGCTCAAGGCATAGGACCGGGCGACGTCGAACGCGGCCAGCTGGATCCCTGCGGCCTGCCATCCCACCCACGCCCGGGAATCCCGGAGGAGGTCGTTGGCACGGGAAAACTCCGTGGCGCCGGGAAGGAGATTAGACAACGGCACGCGGACCTCATCCAAAAGAATGTCGGCATTCTGCATGATCCGCAGGCCGATCTTGTGTGAGATTTTGGTGGCCGTGTAGCCGGGTCGGTCCGTCTCAACAATGAAGCCCTTGACGTGCCCGTCGGCCTCGTCGCGCGCCCACACCAAGGCGAAGTCCGCGATGGTCCCCGCTCCGATCCAGCGTTTGGCACCGTTGATGACCCATTCGCCGCCGTCGCGCCGCGCCGTCGTCGAGAGTCCTCCGGCGATGTCGGAACCGTGCTCGGGTTCGGTGAGTGCGAAGGCACCCAGTTGCGTGAAAGTCTCGAGCCCCGGCAACCAGCGTTGCTTCTGCTCGGGGGAACCCAACTCGTGGATCATTCCGACAATGAGTTCGTTGTGGATGCCCACCAACGCGGAGAGCGAGACGTCGGCCCTGGCAATTTCGGTGTACATGAGCCCTTTGAAGAGCTTGGACGAACCGTCCGTCTGCAGCCTGCCAAGCCCGAACTTGGCCATGTCGGCAAGCAGGCCAAAGGGGAATTCTTCCCTGTTCCAGTAGTCGATGCTCGCGGCCCGCACCTGCGATTGGAGGAACTCCCGCACTTCAACGTAACGGGCGCGCTCCCCGGCCGGGAGCAGGTCCACTACGTACATCAGGTCCGCCTCCGGATAAGGAGGGAGGACATTTTCCTTGGCTGCACCGCTTGTGGCAGTGCCGGCTTTCTCGTCGAGCATGTGACCCCTTCGTCATGTCCCGCGCAGGCTCTTCCAAACCCTTGGATGTCCTAGTATATTGCAAGGTGATGTGGATCACTAGGGCATCGATGCCCCAGCGAAAGGCGGACTATGACAGTCACTGACGACTTCCGTGCGGCCCGCGACCGCCTGCTCGAGCTTCGTGAGGACTACCAGCAGGCCCACGGTGACTTCGAGTGGCCCCGCTTCGAAAACTTCAACTTCGCCCTGGATTGGTTCGACCAGCTCGCAGCAGACCCGGCGCGAAAGGACCACCCGGCACTGGTCATCGTGGAGCAGGACGGCAGTTCCACCCGTCGCACCTATGAAGAACTCTCCCAGCGGTCTTCCCAACTGGCCAACTGGCTCCGGATTCAGGGCATCCAACGCGGCGACCACATGATCATCATGCTCGGCAACCAGGTGGAACTCTGGGAGCTCATGCTGGCCGGCATCAAGCTGGGCATTGTCATGATCCCCACCACCACGCTCATGGGCGCCCGGGACCTGCAGGACCGGGTGGAGCGTGGCGGCGCGGGCTGGGTGGCTGTGGGCAGCGCCAACATAGCCAAGTTCGCCGATGTCGAGGGCACCTACACGCTGATCGAAGTTGGCCAGGAAGCCACCAGCAAGGCGGCTAAACACTATAAAGATTCGTACGACGCCGGCACGGACTTCACGCCCGACGCCCCCACCCGGGCGGACGAGACACTGCTGCTGTACTTCACGTCCGGGACAACGTCGCGGGCCAAGCTCGTGGAACACACGCATACCTCCTACCCTGTGGGACACCTGTCCACGATGTACTGGATCGGCGTGGAACCCGGTGACGTCCACCTCAACGTCGCTTCGCCGGGTTGGGCCAAGCACGCATGGTCCAACGTCTTCACGCCCTGGATCGCCGAGGCCTGCGTCTTCATCTACAACTACGAGCGCTTCGACGCGAAAGCCCTCATGGAACAGATGGACCGGGAAGGCGTCACGAGCTTCTGCGCCCCGCCCACCGTGTGGCGTATGCTCATCCAAGCCGACCTGACACAGCTCAAGAACCCTCCGCACAAGGTGGTGTCCGCCGGCGAACCGCTCAACGCGGAGGTCATCGGCCAAATCGAGGAAGCCTGGGGCGTGACCATCAGGGACGGCTTCGGCCAAACCGAAACCACCGTCCAGATCGCCAACACCCCTGCGCAACCGGTGAAGATCGGCTCCATGGGGAGGCCCCTCCCCGGTTACGACGTGGTCCTGGTGGACCCGCTCACCGGCCAGGAGTCCGACGACGGCGAGCTCTGCTTGCGCTTGGACCCGCGGCCCGTGGGGCTCATGAAAAGCTACTTCGGCGACGAAGCGAAAACAGCCGAAGCCTTCCGCGATGGCTACTACCACACGGGCGATATGGCCAGCCGGGACGCCGACGGCGTCATCACCTACGTTGGGCGTGACGACGACGTCTTCAAGTCCTCGGACTACCGATTGTCGCCCTTCGAACTCGAAAGCGTCCTGATCGAACACCCCGCAGTGGCGGAGGCCGCCGTCGTACCTTCGCCTGACGCGGTGAAGCTGTCGGTGCCCAAAGCGTTCGTGGTGCTGGCCGCCGGCTACGAACCGGGGCCCGCTGTCGCCGAGGACATCCTCCGGTACGCCCGCGAGCACCTGGCACCGTTCAAAAGGATCCGGAGGCTCGAATTCGGCGAACTGCCCAAGACAATTTCGGGCAAGATCCGCCGGGTTGAGCTGCGCGGCACGGAGATCAAACGGCGCAGCGACGGTCCGCTGCCCTCGGGGCTTGGCGTGGAATACACCGAGGAAGAGTTTCCGAATCTGAAAGACTGATTCCCCACCCACTAAGGAGGCCCATGGGCAACCCGCTCCCCCGAGACCCCATTGCCGACGCCCAACGGAACTGGGAACGGCATGGTTGGGGCGATGTCGCCGCGCCCATGGCTGCCATCACCGCGATCATGCGCACGCAGCAGATCCTGCTCGCCCGCATCGAAACTGTGCTCAAGCCCTTCGGACTGACCTTCGCGCGCTACGAACTCCTCGCCCTGCTCAGCTTCGCCCGCAGCGGAGCGCTGCCCATGAACAAAGCCAGCGCTCTCCTGCAGGTGCACCCCACCTCGGTGACCAACGCCGTCGACCGTTTGGAACGGGCCGCCCTGGTGGCCCGTTCACCCCACCCCACGGACGGCCGCACCACGTTGATCGAGCTCACCGCCGAGGGCCGCACGCTCGCGAAAAAGGCGACGGCGGCACTCAACGCCGAGGTTTTCGGCAAGTCGGGTTTTGGGGACGACGACGTCGATCACCTCATCCGCGTGCTGGGCACCTTCCGCAGGGACGCCGGAGACTTCACGGACGAGTAGTTTTTCGCGCTGGAATGTCAGCCCAAGCGTCTGTACCCGAAGCCCGTGCGAGCGTATCCTGTTACCCCATTGCCAAATAGGGGGTGGGCTGTTTGGCCAAGGAACCAAGACGCCGCAGTATGTTGCTGCGCCCTCTCCTCTTGGCCACGCTGGTCTCTTCTGTTTGGATTCTGTGGGTGACGGGTCCTTCGGCAGCGGCCGCGGACATCCTGCCCGCCGTTCCTCCGCTTCCGAACGGCGCCCCCGCACTGACGCAGCCCGTGCAACCGCCGCCAGTTGAACCGCTGACGGACGCTGTGGAGCCGGTGGGCGTGGCCCTGGCTCCTCCGGCGGTCCCGGCTCCGGCGGTCCCGCTCCCGGCTCCCCCGGCGGCCCCGCTGCCGGCGATTCCCGCGCTTCCCGCCGTAACTGTCCCCGCCGTCCAACTCCTCGGCCAGACACTACCTGCTGTCCCGGAACTTCCCGTGGTGGGCGATATCCCGGAGATCCTTCCCGACGTTCCTGATGGCCTGTCTGCGCCCGAGCTTCCGGCGCCTGGGTTGACAGTGCCCGCACTGCCGGCAGCAGCACCGCCAGCACCACCGGCAGCGCCGCCGGCAGCAGCACCGCCAGCACTGACCGTCTCGATGGCAGCACCGCCCGCACCGCCGCTTCCCGCGCTGCCACCCGCCGTCGTTCTTCAACCCATGCCGCCTGCGGAGCCTCTGCCCGAAAACATTCCGCTCCCGCTGAACCTGCCGGTGTTCGATCCAGCGGGTGTTGCGGCTGCTGCCACGCCAGCCCCCGGCCGCCCGGCTCCCGGGGCGCCTCTGGATCCTTTGCCAACGCCGCGAACTGCTGGCGGTCCCGGCGCAGGCGGCTCAAGCACGTCCGCCCCCGGAACGTCCGACATCCCTGACGTTCTCTCCCCGCTGCCACCACCCCGAGCGGGTCCAGTGACGGACCCGCAGCGAACGGCAGCACCACAACCTTCGTTCGATCCAGGGTCCCGACCCGACTGATGCGGTGGCTCCTGCTCCGGCAGGCACCACCACCTGCGCCAACCGACGCAGGCATAGTCATCAGTCAGGAGGCACTCATGCTTCGCAAGATCCAGGTCCCCGTACGCAACCACGCAAAGGCATCCGCCAGCCGAAACATCGGGTTTTGGCCCGACTTGGTCGGCAACTGGCCGGAGCCAATGCAGGCGGAAAGGAGCCGGATAGTCTGCTGATGGGCGTACTGGCCCAAAACAACGACGCCGGCCGGACAGTCACCCTGACTGTCCGGCCGGCGTCGTGCTGCGCGCCTCAGGGCTGCGCGCCTCAGATCAGCGCGGTGGCGTTCGCGGGCGAACCCGTGCCGCCCACGATGTTGAGCGGTTTGATGCTGAGGAACGCATCCCAGGTACCGGTGGTTCGCATGTGCCTGGCCAGGGGACCGAGCCGCCAGAGTTCTCCGAGTGGCATGCCCAGTTTGGCGAGGAGTTGCTGGTGCATCATGCCGTTGTCGTTGGGCGCCGACTCGAGGAACGGGCTGTCCGGTACGGCGGGGAGGCATTCGAACGCGAAGTTGTCCGCGGCAAGAACCGCGAGCTGGTTATCCCAGGCCCAGGCCACAAACTCCTCGCTCTGCGCGATTCCGGTAGCCTTTCTGCTGGCCCGGACCTCTTGCTTCTCATCGGACGGCAGACCGAGGAACCACTCGCACCAGCCCGTGTGCAGCATGAGGATGTCCCCGGGTTCCAAGGTGAGGGACTGGGCCTCAAGCGCCGCCTGGATCAGCTCGAAACCAAGCGGCTCACCGGCCGCGTGGTCGATGGGAGCCCCGGCGGTGGAGCGGTAGCTGTCGACGTCCACCAGCACACCCCGGCCAACGATTGGCTGATCCGCCCACTCCTGGATTCCGAGCTCGGACGTGCCCTCGCACACCAAGTGGTCCGGAGTGCCGTTGTAGAAGCCCACGTCATCCGCCCGGCGATGCCTGAGCCCGTCGATCTGTGTGGACCCTTGGAGGTAGTAGCCATCGAGGTAATCGTCGCGGTGGGCCGGATGCGCCGAGTAGATGATGTGCCGGGGTGCACCCCGTTTGAGCGACATTCCGGGGTCGAAGTCGTCTGCCGCGTAGTCCAGCCCGAAAACCGTACCGGTCCGGATGCACGCCTTTGCCGCCAGGACGGCTTGCGGGGTGATGAAGGACGGAGTTCCGCGGTCCTTCTCCGGGAAGAGCGCCCAGGACGTCCCGGCGAGCCGGCCTTCCCGTTCCAGCAGTTGGGCGTAGGACGGGTAGCTCATCGCGTGCCTGCTTCCTGTTTCACGTCCGTCTCCTGCCGGCTTTTGTAGCTCAACAGGAACCCTGCCACGGCGCAAACAGAGGCCGCGATGCACATACCGGGCTTGAAGAACTCGTTGAGGAACGTCAACCACGCACCCTGCCCGGCAACCAGGCCAGCGGCTTGCCCGGCCACGAACAGCACACCTCCGGCCAGGAGCACGGCGAGGGTAATCACGAAGACTGCTTGGATGGCTCGTCGTATCTGTTGCATGGTGGTTCCTTAGATGGGAAGGACGCCCAGGATGATCAGCACACCGATGCCCAGCAACGGCAAGGCATAGTGCGTGAGGAGCCTGGAGAAAGTCTTGATCGGGTTGACGTCCGCAATGCCGCACGCGACGTACAGCGGCGCACCGCCGGGCGGGACCGCGGCTTCGCAGGAGGAAAAGACAAGCACGGCAACTGCGGCCGTCGTCGCCGGTACGCCGGCTGCCACAAGCGTCGCCACGCCAACGGTCCCGACGGCGGCCATGGTCGCCGTCGCGGACAACGGCGCAGCCACGGCAATCACAATCAGGCCGATCAGGATCGCGAGCAACCACAGCGGCAGGTTCATCTGGCTCAGCAGCGCAGTCATTTGCTTGGGCAGCCCTGTTGCGGCCAAGGCGTTGGCTCCGGCGAACGCGAACACCACCGTGATTCCGACGACGCCGAAGCGCGGAGCCGACGACTCCAGCAAACTCCACCAGGCCCGGCGGTTCCGGGGAAGGAGCTTCCAGCCGAGCAAAGCGCCGGTGATGATGAGCACCACGGGAATCCACACGATGACGCTGACGGACTTGGTGATGTCGCCACCGGTCCAGTCGGACAGCGCAGAAGCAATGGCTCCAGAGGTGATGATCAGCGGAACCGCCACCACCACGAACAGCAGCAGGGTGGCCCATCCTCGACCGAACGCGGTCCGGACGGCAAGCCGATGAGCCGAATCCAACGCCGTCATTCCGCTCTTCCGGACCAGCAACCACGTGACTACCAGCCGGTGCAGGAAGCACCACAAACCGCCAACAAGCAGGGGCAGCACCAGATCGTTGATGTTCAGCAGTGGCCCGACAGTTGCCGATCCCACCAGGACGAACATGGATGCACTGAAGGGGAAGGTGATGCCCATGCCCGCATTGCCCGCCACCAGTGTGGCCGCCGATGGCTTGTCCAGCTTGGACTTCTCCATCCACGGGATGGTCACCGAGCCAACGGTCGCGGCGATGGCGGCCTGGTTGTGGACCACACCGCCCAGGCCGGCCGACGCCACCGTGGAAACCCAGGCCGGCCCGCCCTTCACGCCGCCGATCATCGAGTTCAAGAGGTCGATCAGCTTGTCCAGCACGCCCGTCCTGTCCAGGAGATACCCCATGAAGACGAACGCCATGGTGGCGTACACAATCTCATCCGTCACGGCCGAATAGAGCGACGCCCAGCCAACCTGGGCCGCGGCAGCACCAGTGAAAGGCAGGACCGCCAGGAAGCCGATGATCATGGCCTCGCCGACACTGCGCTTCAAGAGGGTGGTCCAGAGCAGGATCACGGCGAGATAGGCTCCGAGGGCCCAGATGCCGATCATGTTGGTGCTCCTGACGGGGATTGCGTTGCTGCTGAGTACTTCATTGTTGCTCTTGTCCTTACTAGCTGGCCATCCGTACCAAGGCCGCGGCGGCCGCCGTCGTCATTTCTGCCGGCACGTTCAGGTCGTCGGCGAGGTAGCTCGCGGTGTCCTGCATTTCCTTCGACCGCCGCTGCGCGTGCTTCGCCGTGCCCACCAGGAAACGGTCGATGACTGCCTGGCCGTCACCGGCCAACTGGCGCGCGATCTGGCTCCGGATCCACTCCTCCAGCCCGGCGGCCCGGCCGGCGGTGACCGCTTCGACCACCACGGACGCGAGGCCCTTCATGAGCACGCTGCGCAACAGCTTATGCGCCATGGCCGCGCCCGGTTCGCCGTCGGCAATTTCGACGTCGGTACCCAGCGGGGCGAGCAGTGCGGCTACCGCTTCGGAGCCTGGGCCGCTGACCATCAAGGGGGTCTTGGCACCTTGCGTCGGGACCGGGCCGAGGATGGCCACGTCGGCGAACGCTGCGCGGGAGGGCAACTGCCCAAGTTCCTGCATCACGTGCGGCGAGGAAGAGGTGAAGTCCGCGTAGCAGCTGCCCTCTGCGAGGACCGGAAGGCATTCCGCGGCCACGCTGCGGGCTGCCGCTGCCCCCGTCAGCACCAGGACAATGTCCGCCCCGGCGCATGCTTCGGCGGCGGTGGCTGCACGGGCAACTCCTGCGGGTGCTTCGGGAGCAACGGGGTCGAAGCCCTTGACCTCGTGGCCGGCGGCAACGAGGGCTGCCGCGTAGGTGGCTCCGGCTTCGCCGAGCCCGATGACGGTGCAAACTGTCATGATCTTGTCTTTCCTGTGTGGGTTCTGAGGGCACGCTGGCGCTGACCTGCCGGACCGGACGTTGTGGGGTCCGGCAGGTCGCTGTGTACCGGCGTTTTACTTTTGGCGGTCCGCGATGATCGCAGCGCGGCGGTTGGTTTCGTCTGCGAAGACCGCCTCCGCGGCGTCGGCGACGGCCACGGCCTGGTCCTGCGGAATGACCACCACTCCATCCGAATCGCCAATGATGATGTCGCCCGGCATGACCGGAACGCCGCCGAAGGCCACGGGGGTTCCGAGCCTGGAAGGGCCGTGCTTGTACGGTCCGGCCGGCGTCACTGCCCGCGCAAAGACAGGCATCCCGATCTCGCCCAAAGCCTCCGCGTCCCTTGCGGCACCGTCCAGGGCGAAGCCTGCGATGCCGAGGTTGATGGCCCGCTCGCCGATCAATTCGCCCAGCAACGCCCGCGATTCGTCTCCACCACCGGCAACAACAATCACGTCGCCGGGCTGGGCCAGTTGGAGTGCGCGGTGGATGCCTTGGTTGTCGCCGGGACGGGTCCACACGGTGAACGCCGGCCCTGCCAGGCGTGCGCCGGGCCAGACGGCCTGGATGGCGGAGTCTGCCACGCCGAGGCGGTCCATCGCATCGCCGATGTTGGCCGCGGGCAGCTTCGCGAGGCGGTCGAGGACCTCCCGGTCCCGGTCGGGACGGGGGAAATCTGCGTCAAGGTCTTCGAGGACGGGAGATGTCATGGTGTTTCTTCTTTCTGGAGGGTATTTGCCCGGCCTGGGCTAGTCCTTCTTCTGGACCAGCGGCAGGACCTTCTTGAAGTCGTCTTCCTGGGAAGCCCAGAACGACTTGTAGTCGGCGCCGTTCAGGTAGCTCGTCTGGAGGCCGAGGTCCTTCATCTTCTGGACGACGGTGGGGTCTTCGATCGCCTTCTGCAGGGCTGCTTCGATCTTCTTGGCGACGGCGCCCGGCAGGCCTGCCGGTGCGGAGTAGCCGCGGACTGTGCCCGCTTCGAGTTCGTAACCGGATTCCTTGAACGTGGGTACGTCAGGCAGCGACGGCGCACGCTCGGCGGTCATGACACCCAGCACACGGGCCTTCCCCTGCTTGGACAGGTCGGTCACGTCGCTGACGTTGGCAACCAGGATGTCCACGTGCTTGCCCAGGAACGCCGTGGTTGCCTGCGATGCACCCTCGGAGAAGTGGACGGGAGCGAACTCGGCACCGGTGGTTTCCTGCATCTGCGCCAGGGCGAAGTGCTCGCCGGTCTGGAGGCCCGTGGTGCTGGCCGTCATGGACTTGGGCTTTGCCTTGGCGGCGTCAAGGAGTTCCTTGAGCGTCTTGTAGGGGCTGTCCGGCTGAACGGCGATCACGGTGGGGTCGATGACCTGGCGGCCCAGCGGCTGGAAGCTGTCGCGGGTGTACTTGGCTCCGCGGGCCGGGTCCAGCGGCGAGACAACGACCGACGGGGAGCCCGTGGCGCCGATGGTGTAGCCGTCGGGCTTGGCGCTGGTGAGCTGCGTGTAGCCGATCTGGCCGCCGGCGCCGGGCTTGTTGATGACCTCTACGTTGGTGCCGAGTTCCTTTTCGAGGATCGGCTGGACCAACCGGGCGGCGGTGTCCACGGCGCCGCCCGAGGAGAAGGAAACGATCAGGTCGATCGACTTACCCTTCTTGGGGAAATCGTCGGCGGCGTTGTTGGTGGCTCCGGCGTTGGCGCCACAGCCCGTGAGGGCCATGAGGGTTACTGCAGCGAAAGCTGCGAGGATGCGTGCACGAGGCATGGGTCTTCTCCTTTGAAGTATGTGATGTGGGGGGCGGGTGGTGGTTTAGGTTTCGGGGTCTTCGGTGAGCGCCTTGGGCTTGCGGAGCTTCAGGAGCGGGCTCAGGACAATAAGGAGTCCCAACCCGATCAGCACCGCGGAGATGGGCCGGTTGACGAAGATTCCAAAGTCGCCCTGGGAGATTTCGAGCGACTCGCGCAACGACCTCTCCATGAGGGGACCCAGCACGAGCGTCAGGACCATGGGAGCGAGCGGAATATCAAGGTGCCGCAAGGCCAGGCCAAGCAGTCCGAAGGCGATCATGACGAACACATCGAAGACGTTGAAGTTGATGGTGTAGGCACCGATCACCATGAACAGCAGGATCAACGCCGTCAGGATGGATGCCGGCACGCGCAGGATCGAAGTCCACAGGCCCACCAGCGGAACGTTCAGGAGCAGCAGCAACAGGTTGCCGATGAAGAGGCTGGCAATGATGGCCCAGGCAATCTCCGAGTGCTCGGTGAACAGCGTCGGCCCGGGAGTCAGGCCCTGCTGGAGGAACGCGCCCATCAGGACGGCGATGGTGGGGGACGCAGGGATGCCGAGCGTGAACAACGGGATGAGCGCCGCATTGGCGTGGGCGTTGTTCGCCGTTTCCGGTCCCGCGACACCCTCGATGGCACCGTGACCGAGTTCCTTGCGGTGCTTGGAAAACTTCTTTTCGGCACCATAGGCCAGAAGCGAGGAGACGGAGCCCGTCATGCCCGGGATCAGTCCAAGTCCGAAGCCAATGCCGGTGCCGCGTGCCATGGACGGAACACTGCGGCGCCATTCGGTCCGGTTGGGAAGCAGGGACCTCAAACCCGGGGCATGAACAGTCTCGGCCTTTGCGTCCTTACGGTAGGACAGGATCTCCGAAAGTCCGAAGACACCCACAATGACGGCGACGAAGCTGACACCGTCCAGGAGGTTGTCCGAGCCGAAGGTGAATCGCGGAGCGCCTGCCACAGGGTCGATGCCCACCATGGAGATCAGCAGGCCAAGGGCTCCGGAGATGATGGCCTTGACCATGGACTTGCCTGCCAGCGCCACCAGGAGCGAGATGCCCACCACCATGAGGGCGAAGAATTCCGGTGGGCCAACCAGCAGGCCCATCTCACCGAGGGGCTTGGCGGCGGCCACCAGTCCGAGCGTGGCGATGGTACCGCCCACAAAGGACCCGACGGCGGCAATGGTCAGCGCCGCTCCGGCCTTGCCGATCTTGGTCATGGCATAGCCGTCAATGGTGGTGATCGCAGAAGCCGCCTCGCCTGGCGTGTTCAGCAGGACGCTGGTGATGGTTCCGCCGTAGGCCGTGCCGTAGAAGATGGCGCACAGCATGATGATGGCCCCGGTGGCGTCGAGGTTCATGGTGAGGGGGATGAGCAGGGCGACGCCGGCTACCGGGCCGATGCCGGGAAGCACACCGATGATGGTGCCCAGGAGGCAGCCCAGGAAGGCGAAGATCAGGTTCTGCCACGTCATGGCAGCAGCGAAGCCGCCAATCAGTTCGTTGAGTGTGTCCACGTCTAGAGTCCGATCGAGTTCAAGAGGGGGATCCCCGCCGTGGGCAGGGTGACGTTAAGTCCGTAGTTGAAGGCGTAGAACGCCCCTACGCTGCCGGCGAGCGCGATGATCAGCGACGAGATCCAGCCCCTGCGGCCACGCACTTTCAGGTGGTAGAGCAAGAACAGGAACATGCTGAGTTGGAAGCCGATCAGGTCCAGCACGGCTGCCAGCACGGCAAGGCTCACGACGACGGCAATCACCAGGCCGCCGTCCACTCCCCCGGGCGTTTCACTGGGCTTGCGCAGTTCCTGCACCAGCCACACGGCGGACATGGCCACCAACAGCACGCCCATGGCGAAGGGGAACAACCCAGGGCCTGGGCCAAGGGTGGTCCACAGGCCGAGGCTGATGGAACTGATGAGGACGTAGACGCCAACTACGGTGAAAGCGCCAATACCCGCGAGCACGGACTTCGCGACCCTCCCCTTGATTCGGGGCTCGGCCATAAGTGACTCCGTTGTCATGGTTTCCTTCTTAGGTTTTTCTGGTTCCTCCATCCCGGCGATCCTTACATTGTGCGGATCTAAATTTCATAGAATGAAAGAATATTGCGTATGGAGAAATAGTGACAGGAGCCACAATGCATGTCAAGCGCAAGGACCTTACATAGAATGAAAGGATGACCGTGAGCTCCACGCATTCAGCCGGCGCAGCCGAGGATGGCCCAAAAGCCGCCAACATGCGATCCCTCTCCAGGGCCATGGAAGTCTTTGCCGAGCTGCAGCGCGCCGAGCGTCCGCAGCGGCTCAGCGATCTCGCCAGGACCTGTGGCATGAGCCTCCCCACCACGCTGCGGATCCTGCGGGTACTCCAGGATTTCGGCATGGTCAGCCAGACCGACAAGTCCTACCGCATAGGTCCCGCGGTGCTGCCGGCAGCACGCAGCTATCTGGAGAACGATCCCTTGGTGGTCGCGGCCCGTCCCATCCTGCAGCAGGCGGCCACCCAAACCGGGCTCACAGCCTCGCTGTACACGCGCCTGGGATTTGAACGCATCCTGGTGGCCCGCGTCGACGGCGAATCCCCGCTGCGCTACGACCTTCCGCTCGGCAAGCGCCTGCCCCTGACAGTGGGCGCCGCCGGGAAGATCCTGCTGGCCACGGCATCAGAGGCGGAGCTGGATCAAGTGACAGCGGCCGCGATCACGGCAGGCCACGAAAAGGACACATTCTCGGTGGAGGAACTCCGCAGCCGCCTGCCCCAGGACGGAGCGGACTTCGCCTACTCGGAGGACGAACGGGCCACCGGCGTCCTCTCGGTAGCCGTCGCCGTACCACACCCGAACGCGCGGCCCAGCGAATCCATTGCCCTGACCAGCCCCGTGGAAACCGCCACAGAGGAAGCCCTGAAGGCCGGGGTCCCGGAGCTTAGGCGGGCTGCCGGCCGGCTCTCCGAACTCCTGCAGGGATCCGTCTACTAGGCTCCGTCTACCAGGATTACCAGTTCTGCGACGCGTTCACCGCACTCCTCGGGCAGGCCGTTGCATCAGCGCCATCGCTTCCCTCGCGGCTGGTCTTCGCCAAGGTCCTGGGAGCATTCGCCTCCGATGAGAACACCTATTTCCAGGACTGCTTCAATGAACTCGGCGTGCCGGAAAAGGACAGGCTGGCACCGAAACTGGGGCCAACCACCGGGAAATTTGATGCCCTGATGCGCAGCGCGCTGCACACCCGCTCATACCCTGATGTGCTGGCAGTACTGCTGGTCGCCGAATGGCTGTACGGAGACTGGGCCGCCCGCGCCGGCGACGCCGGTGCGTGGCCCGCGGAAGCAAAGCATGCCGAGTGGATACGCCTTCACAACAGTCCGGAGTACAACGCGTGGGTGTCGTGGCTGGGCGGAGAGTTTGACTCCGTCGAGCCCCAATCCACCGAGGTCCGGGCGCGCGTTGCGGCGACCTTCCTCGAGGCGGTCCGCCTGGAACGTGAATTCTTTGACGCCGCACTGGCGGCATCACCCACCCGCTGAGGGAGCCAGGTCAGGGACTCTGGAGCTCCACCAGCGTGAGGTCGAGGATCTGCAGGTCGGTGCCCTCAACAGGCATCATGCCTTGGATGAAGGCTTCGAATTCCTCCACGCCGGCCATGCCCCCGCGGGCAAAGAACTCGATCCAGAGGTCAGTCAGGGACAAGTCTCCTTCGGCGAGGACATCCGTAGCCTCCCGCCGGACACTATCCTGATTGATCACGTCCGGAACCTTCCGCTTCGTCATTACTGACACCCCCAGGCAGGCCAGTCCTTGCTCGACTTCTGTCTCCGTACAACCATATTATCAGCATGCTTAGCAATGGGCTATTGATCGCCCATTTCCGTAGTGTCGTCCGCCGCGGCACACTGTTCAGGGACCCCGGCAAGGTCGGTCCAGTGCCAGTTGTCCGGGCAGCGGTGGTTGTCGCAGTACTTCCACGTCATGGTGTTCCTCGCTCACGTCGATGGGGGTCCGCCAAAGGACGGCCCCGCCCACGACTAGTGTCGGAACTCCCGGTTAGTGACGCAGGAAAGACAGTGAGCTGCGCCCTATCGAGTGAACGTATAGATGAGCGCGGAGACCAGCGACAATGCCGCAATCCCGTAGCCAACCACCAAGGCAGAGATGGCGAAGGGGCGTCCTCGCTCCCCGCGCTGTTCAATCTGCTTCAACGCAACGTGCCCGGCACCTACAACGAACACGGCGATGATCGCCATACCCGCGAGGAACAGCCCGACGATCGCCAGTGCTGCCATGGCCGCCGAGACGATGGCCAGGTTGTTGACGGGATTGCTCTCCAGTACGGATTCGGCTCCGGCTTCCGAAGCGTCGGCGCGAACACTCTCCATTGACATGTTTCTCTCCCCATTTGGTCCGTGCCTTGGAGTCTAACGGTGTTTGAACTCCGGTTGACGCTTTTCGGCAAACGCCGCCATGCCTTCCTTTTGGTCCTCCGTCGCAAACAACGAATGGAACACCCGCCGCTCGAAGACCACGCCCTGCGCGAGCCCCATCTCGAACGCGGCATTGACCGCCTCCTTCGCCACCATCGCCGCGGGCTTGGACTTGGAGGCGATGACTTCCGCAGCCTTCAACGCCTCGTCAAGCAATTCGGCCGCGGGCACCACGCGCGAGACCAACCCGGAACGCTCGGCTTCCTCGGCCTCCATGAAACGCCCCGTCAGGACCATGTCCATCGCCTTGGCCTTGCCCACGGCACGGGTCAGCCGCTGGGACCCTCCCATGCCTGGAATCACGCCCAGGTTGATCTCCGGTTGGCCGAACTTGGCGTCGTCCCCGGCGATGATGAAATCGGCCATCATGGCGAGTTCGCAACCGCCACCCAGGGCAAATCCGGACACCGCTGCAATGACCGGGATGCGCAGGCGCGTGAGGTCCTCCCAGTGCCGGAACCAATCCGCCGCATACATCTCCATGTAGCTGTTTGAGGACATTTCCTTGATGTCTGCGCCCGCGGCGAAGGCCTTCGCCGATCCCGTGATCACCACTGCGCCAACGCCAGGATCACGGTCCATGTCCGTGACAGCCTCGACGAGCTCATTCATGAGCGCCGTATTCAACGCGTTCAGCGCCGAGGGCCGGTTCAGCGTCACCAGGCCAACCCGGCCCCGGCGCTCTACCAGGATGTTCTCGAACGTCATACTCTCCCTCTCAGCAGCCAACATTTACTCGGACTTGTCGCGGATATCGGTGATGATGCCGGAGAAGTCCCGTGCGGCGCCCTCTCCGGCGGCAAAGGCATCGTAGATCCTGGACGCCAACGGCCCCATTTCAGCCGCAACACCTGTGCTTTCCAGCGCGTTCACTGCCAAGCGCAGATCCTTGGCCATCAGCGCCCCGGCGAATCCTGGCTGGTAGTCGCGGTTGGCAGGGCTCGTGGGCACGGGTCCCGGGACCGGGCAGTTGGTGGTCAACGCCCAGCACTGTCCCGAGGCATTGGAAGCGACGTCGAACAGGGCCTGATGCGTGAGCCCCAGCTTCTCGCCGAGCACGAACGCCTCGGACACGGCAATCATGGAGACGCCGAGGATCATGTTGTTGCAAACCTTCGCGGCCTGCCCCGCACCGTGGTCCCCGCAATGGACAATCCGTTTGCCCATGAGCTCAAGGATGGGCTTCACGGTGTCAAAATCTTCCGGCAAAGCGCCCACCATGAACGTCAACGTTCCGGCCTCGGCACCCACCACGCCACCGGACACGGGAGCATCCACGGACCGGTGCCCCGCCGCGACGGCCAGGGAAGCCGCTTCGCGGGCCTCGTCCACATTGATGGTTGAGCAGTCCAGGAACAGCGTGTCCGGCTGCGCAATCGAAAGCAGGCCCGGTCCACCCACGCCGCGGTACGCGTCCAGCACGTGTTTGCCGCTGGGCAGCATGGTCAGCACCACCGCTGCGTCCCGGGCAGCGTCCGCCGCCGAGTCTGCCATGGGCACGCCATGGGCCTTGGCTGCTTCCACGGCTGCCGGCACGGGGTCGTAGCCGATCACCTCATGCCCTGCCTTGATCAGGTTGGCTGCCATGGGACCGCCCATATGGCCGAGCCCGAGGAAAGCAATGAGTCCCGTTTCATTCGTTGCCATGATCGTCTCCTTCAACTCGACTGGACTGGCGTTGCGGCAAGTCCAAGCTCCCGCTCACCGAGCGGCGCAAAGTAGCCCTCGACGTCGGACTCGTGGACTTCGGCGAGCGTGGCAGGTTTCCATTGCGGGTTGCGGTCCTTGTCCACCACCTGGGCGCGGATGCCCTCCCGGAAATCGGGGCCGGCCAGGCACCGCAGGCCTACGCGGTATTCCTGGTCCAGGGCCTCTTCGAGGGACAACCCACGGACGCGCCGCAACGACTCCAAAGTGACCTTGACCGACGTCGGCGACTTGGCCTCGATGGTGTCTGCCACGGCCGCGGCCTCTCCCCCGGCAGCGCGGAGTTGCCGGACGATCTCCTCAGCGTCGTCGCCGGCGTAGCAGTGGTCGATCCAGTCGCGCTGGGCCGCCAGTGCCGAGTCCGGCGCAGCTTGGGCAAAACGCACGACGGCGTCTTCCGCAGTCGAGCTTTCCAATGCTTCCGCGAGCGCCGGGAGGCTTTGGGACGGCACAAAGTGGTCCGCGAGTCCGAGGAACAGTGCATCCGTGCCGCCCAGGTGCGCGCCCGTCAGCGCGGCGTGGGTTCCCGTCTCCCCCGGTGCGCGGGAGAGCAGAAGGGTGCCGCCGACGTCGGGCACGAACCCAATGGTGGTTTCCGGCATGCCGGTACGCGTACGCTCGGTCACCACGCGGACTGAGCCGTGGGCGGAAACGCCCACGCCGCCGCCGAGCACCAGGCCGTCCATGAAGGCGACGTAGGGCTTGGGGTAGCTGGCGATCAGTGCGTTGAGCCGGTACTCGTCGGCCCAGAAATCGGCGGTTTCCGAACCTCCGTGCAGCATGTCCTTGTAGATGGCCACGATGTCGCCACCGGCGCAGAGTCCGCGGTCGCCGGCACCCTGGACCAGGACCGTCCCAATGGAATCGTCATCAGCCCAGGCAGCCAACTGCTGCAGCATGGCTTTCACCATGCCCGCATTGAGGGCGTTGACTGCCCGGGGCCGGTTGAGCGTCACGATGCCGAGGTGGCCGCGGCGCTCGAAGAGAACGTCTTTCTCCTGCACTTCTCCCATCAGCTGCCTGCCGGCATCACGAAGCTGGCGCCTTGGCGGATGCCGGAGGGCCACCGCGAGGTGACGGTTTTGGTCTTGGTGTAGAAACGGAAGGCATCGGCGCCGTGCTGGTTGAGGTCCCCGAAACCGGACGCTTTCCAGCCACCGAACGTGTAATACGCGATCGGGACGGGAATCGGAACGTTGATGCCCACCATGCCCACTTCCACGCGGCTGGCGAAGTCCCGGGCGGAGTCACCGTCGCGGGTGAAAATAGCGACGCCGTTGCCGAACTCGTGCTCGCTGCAGAGCCGCAGCGCCTCGTCGTAGTCCGCCGCGCGCAGCACGCTCAGGACGGGTCCGAAGATCTCTTCCTTGTAGATCTTCATGTCCTTGGTGACATTATCGAAGAGCGTGGGACCCACCCAGAACCCACCGTCGTAACCCTCCACCGTCAGGCCCCGCCCGTCGGTGACGAGGGTGGCGCCTTCGTCCACGCCGGACTGGATGTACCCCTCGATCCGTTCCTTCGCCGAGGCCGCCACGACCGGGCCGAAGTCCACGTCCTTGTCCATGCTGTGCCCCACGCGGAGGTCCTTGACCCGTTCGCTCAGCTTGGCCACCAACGCATCAGCGGTTTCCTGGCCCACGGGGACCGCCACCGAGATCGCCATGCACCGCTCTCCCGCGGAACCGTACCCGGCACCAATCAGGGCGTCGGCAGCCATGTCCAGATCGGCGTCGGGCATGATCACCATGTGGTTCTTCGCCCCGCCAAAACACTGAGCCCGCTTCCCGTGCGCTGCCGCGGTGGCGTAAATGTACTGCGCGATCGGGGTGGACCCCACAAAGCCGATCGCCTTCACGCGCGGGTCCTCCAGCAGCGCGTCCACCGCTTCCTTGTCCCCGTTGATCACGTTGAAGACACCGTCCGGGACCCCGGCTTCGCTGTACAGCTCGGCCAGGCGCAACGGAACGGACGGGTCCCGCTCGGACGGTTTCAGGATGAACGCGTTACCCGCAGCAAGCGCCGGGCCGGACTTCCACAACGGGATCATGGCCGGGAAATTGAACGGGGTGATGCCCGCAACCACCCCGAGGGGCTGGCGCAACGAGTGGACATCAATCCCCGCACCGGCGCTGTCCGAGAACTCACCCTTGAGCAGATGCGGGGCACCGGCGGAGAACTCCACCACCTCGATGCCGCGCTGGATATCGCCCTTCGCGTCCGCGAACGTCTTGCCATGCTCGGAAGAGAGCAGCGCGGCGAGTTCGTCCATGTTCTCGTTCACCAGGTCCACGAACTTCAACAGGATCCTGCCACGCCGCTGCGCGTTCATGCCGGCCCATTCAACCTGGCCCTTCTCCGCATTCGCGATCGCGTTGCGGACCTCTTCCGCACTGGCCAACGGAAGCCTGGCCTGGACCTCGCCCGTGCAGGGATCATAAACGTCACTGAAACGGCCCGACACGCCATCGACCCGTTGCCCGCCTACATAATGTGAAAGCTCGCGCACCATGGTGGAAATGCTCCTTTGCATTCGTGAATGATCGCCGTGCCGATCGGCCGTGGCGCCTGGCTGGAGCACCGCGGCAAAACGCTGCCAACTGTGATCCAGATCATCTCTGATCCCGAATATACTCGGACTTCCTACTAATTTCCAGTGACGCTTTTGAGCTCCTTGTAGGCCTCCAGGGCCTCCTGCCGGGTGGTCTTGAGATCAACGATTTCCCCGGGATACTCGGGTGTGCCGAACTCCGGAATCCAATGGGCGATGTACTTTCCGCCGGGGTCGAACCTGGTCCGTTGGGCCTCCGGGTTGAAAATCCTGAAGAAGGGCGAGGCGTCCGCTCCCGAGCCGGCAACCCACTGCCAGTTGGCCGGATTGGAGGCGGGATCGGCATCCACCAGCGTGTCCCAGAACCACTGCTCGCCCACTTGCCAATGGATTCCCAGGTTCTTCACCAGGAAGCTCGCGGCCACCATCCGCACCCGGTTGTGCATCCAGCCCCACTGCCAGAGCTGCCGCTGGCCGGCATCGACCATGGGGAAGCCGGTGAGCCCTTTTTGCCACGCGCGGAGTTCCTGCGCCGCGGACGCGTGGCCGGGGTGCTTGCCGTCTTCCGCGCCGCCCGAAGCGCCCGGCCACGCCCACGGAAACCGGTCGAATTCAGTACGCAGGTTGGCCGTGGCGAGGTTGGGATTGTGGAAGTACTGATGCCAGCAGAACTCCCGCCAGCCAAGCTCGGAGGCATAGATCGACGCACTTTCCGAGCGCTTGGGCCCCAACGCATGCCACACCTCGAACGGACTGAGCTCCCCCCAGCGCAGGTACGGCGACAGGCAACTGCTGCCGTCCTCGTCCGGGCGGTTACGGCCGTCCTTGTACTCGTCCAGGCCGCGGTCCACGAAAGCTTTCAAGCGCCGATGTCCGGCCGCGGATCCTGGAGTCCAGCGCTCCCTCAAACCGCCCGCCCAGTCCGGCTTGGTGGGCAGGAGGTGCCACGAGTCCAGGTCCTCATACGCCGGAAGCTCGCCGTTGAACCCATGCCCCGTGGCGGGGATGGGCAGCGGCTTCCGGAAGTCCAGCTCGGACACGGCCCGCCAGAAAGGCGTGAACACCTTGTATTGGCCGCCGGTCTTGGTGGAGACCTTCCAAGGCTCGTGGAGCAGGGACGCCTGAAAGCTCTCCGCGTGCAAGCCTTCGTCGCCCGCCCAGGACTTGACGCCGGCGTCGATTGTCCGCTCCACTTCGCCGTACCGCCGGTTCCAATACAGCGCGCCCGCACCTGCCGCCGTCGTGGTTTTCCGGACGATTTCCGCGGCGGGTCCGCGGCGCAGCAGGAGGGGGATGCCGAGGGCGTCGAGGTCCTCGCGGAGGGCAGCCAGGGAATGGTGCAGCCACCACCGCGCGGCGCCGCCATGCGGGCGGATTCCCGGCGATTCTTCGTCGAGGATGAACAGGGCCACGGCCGCTCCATCGTCGACGGCGGCACGCAGGGCCGGGTTATCCCGGACCCTGAGGTCGTCACGGAACCAGACGATGGATGGCTTCACTTGAGTCACCCTTCCGAGTCTATAGACGGCAAATGCCCCCAAAAAGTGTTCCCGGGGGCATCTGCTCTGGACAAACTCAGACTGCGGTGGGCAGCGGCTCGTCCTCATCGGTGATGGGCAGCGGCGGGACGTTGACCTCGTACGCCGCGGGGACGCTGTTGAGGACATAGTCACGTGCAGCGTCGCCCACCATGCGCAGGCCAGGGTAAAAGCGGATTCCCTCGCGCTTGTCGTGTTTCACGCCGTTGATGCGGACAGAAGTGATGAACGCACTGTCCGGAATGGGCACCTTGCTGCCAAGGACGCACCAACTGATGTAGAGGCCGTACAGGGCCTCCAAATCCAGGCCTTCTTCGCTGTCTTCTTCGTACACAACGCATTCACGCAGGAATGCGCCGATCTGGGTATCGGTCATTGGATAGGCCTCCGGCCATAAAAGGGCCGCCGGTCTGCATCAGCGAGTGCTACAAATCTCACTATAGACGCTATCTGCGGGCCGCACGCCGGGGCGAAGGTTAACTCTCGGTTGCATCTCCCACTCCGGAATTCCGGCGTCATCCCGGCCCTTCGGGGTATGGCTTCCGTGTGCCCTCCGGCGTAGCGTCGAGAACGACCCTGCCGACGCTGTGAATAAGGAGCTTCACGTGGCTGGATGGAATGCTGACACGGCCGCCGGTCCGCTTGGTTCCGGAACGGTCACCCTGGTTGAGGGCTCGTCCTTTTGCATCTCCGCATCCAACGGGGACATCCGGCCCGAACTGCCACACGGCGTGTTCCACCTGGATACCCGCATTGTTTCCCGGTGGGAACTGACCATCAACGATCAGCCTTTGGAATCCCTGGCGGCGGAGACCAAGGAACCGTACCGCGCCCTGTTCGCCTGCCGGGTCCCCCGCGCCGACGGTTATGCGGACAGCCCACTGCTGGTGGAACGGCTTCGGGAAGTGGGCGCAGGGATCCTGGAACACATCACCGTGCGGAACTACTCCCGGGAGCCGGCCGATTGCCGCATCACCCTGGTTGTGGAGGCGGACTTCGCGGACTTGTTCGAGGTCAAGGAAGCCCGCATCACCCGGGAGTGGCACGAAACCCGGCGCATCGAAAACGACTCCCTGGAAATCCGCGGCATCTGGGAAGGCATCAGGAAGTCCGTGGTGATCCGGGCCGAGGGCGCGGGCGTTGGTGCGAAGGCCCTCGGTTTCAAAGTCAAGGTTCCCGCTTTTGGCACGTGGAGCACCCGCGTGAGCGTGGCCCCCACAGTGGAAGGCGCTTCGGTTCCGTTCACGCACCCGGCCGCGGGCGAGCTGTCGCCGAGCGATCGCCGGAGGCAGGAATGGGTAGCCAGGATCCCGGCCCTGCAGATCGGCAACCGCTCCATCGAACGCACGCTTCGCCGCAGCTACGAGGACCTGGGTGCCCTGCGCATCCAGGATCCCGACCATCCGGACCGGGTGGTGGTGGCGGCCGGCGCCCCGTGGTTCATGACGTTGTTCGGACGCGACTCGCTCTGGGCCTCGGAGATGGCGTTGCCGGTGGATCCGTCACTGGCCCTGGGCACGCTCCGCACGCTCGCGGACCGTCAAGGCACCGAGGTTAATACGGACACCGAAGAGGAACCGGGCAAGATCCTGCACGAGGTCCGCCTCGACGTCAGCACGGGCAAGGCCCTGCAAGGAAACTCGGCGTATTACGGGAGCGTCGATGCCACTCCCCTTTTCATGGTGGTCCTGGGTTCGGTGAGCCGCTGGGGATTCTCCAAGGACACCATCAAGGAGCTGCTGCCCAACGCCGACCGGGCCCTTGACTGGATCCAAAACTACGGCGACCGTGACGGCGACGGCTTCGTGGAGTACGGCCGGCCCAACGAACACGGCCTCATCAACCAAGGCTGGAAGGACTCGTGGGACGGCATCAACTTTGCCGACGGCACCCTGGCCCAAACGCCCATCGCCCTGGCCGAGGTCCAGGCATACGTGCACGGCGCCTATGTGGCGCGCGCCTGGATGGCGTACGACGACGGCGACCTCGCCTTGGCGAACGAGCTGCGGGAACGCGCCGACCGCCTGAAGCAAAAATTCAACGAAGACTTCTGGCTGCCGGACAAGGGCTACTATGCCGTGGCCCTGGACGGCGACAAGCGTCCGGTGGATGCCTGCGCTTCCAACATGGGGCATTGCCTGTGGTTCGGGTTGATGGACGAGGACAAAGTCCCCTCGGTGGTGGAGCACTTGATGTCGCCCCGGATGTTCAGCGGCTGGGGCGTCAGGACACTGGCCACGGACATGGCGGCCTACAACCCGGCCAGCTACCACAACGGCTCGGTCTGGCCGCACGACAATGCCCTGATCATGTCCGGGCTCCTCAGGTACGGGTACGTCGAGGAAGCCCAGCGGATCGGCACCGCGCTCCTCGAAGCCGCCGAGTATTCCGGCGGACGGTTGCCCGAACTCTTCTGCGGCTTCGACCGGAAGCAGTTCACTGAACCCGTTCCCTACCCCACGGCCTGTTCACCGCAAGCCTGGGCCGCCACCACGCCCATCCACGTTGTCACCTCGCTGATGCGCTATGACACGCACATCTCCTTGGGCGGCATCTGGCTGGACCCCGTCCTTCCACGGGAATTCGGCGATCTCCACATCAGCAACGCCCCCATGGGGGATGCGCGGATCACCATCGACGCCTCAGGCACCGAAGCCACGATCCGCGGCATCCCCGACGGGCTCACCGTCCACCACGGCCAACGGCCATGGATGTCCGAGCTGGCAGAAAAGCCCCAACTGTGGCGGCCACGGAACTAGGCGTCGATCACCAGGTCGGTCTGCGCTGTTGAGCAGCACGGCAGGAACTTGCCGGCATCGATTTCCCGTTTCCGGATCCCGCCTTGGTGGTTCATGTCCACGTCGCCTGACAGCTTGACCACCTTGCAGGAACCGCACATGCCTTCCTGGCAGTTCGCACCGATCCGCACACCGGCGCGCTGGGCCACCCCCAGGATGTGTTCGGAGGGATCGATCCGGACGTTGATTCCCGTGCGCAGGAAGGACATGGTGAGGCTACCCGTTCCCACGGTGTCGAAGTTCGACGCATCCGGGGTTGCGGCCTCGGGCTCCGGCGAGGCGACCGGACCGGCGTCGGCAGCGGAACCTGACGGTTCGGCGTCGACCGTTTCCAGCGGCAGTCCCGTGGCTTCCAAGGTTCCGTCGGCGTCATAGCCGGGCTCGTACAGCCCGAACGCTGCGGGCTGGCTTTCGAAGTAGTCCTCCGCTGAATCGGCGATTTCCTCGGCGATTTCCTCCGCGATGTCCGCGGCGAGGGCCACTTCGGCCGCGTATTCGAGGAGCGTCTGCCGGTCACCCGAGAAGAACTCCATGTAGATCGAGGTGTCGTCCACCCCTACCTTCTTAAGCAGCTCCGTGGCCGTATTCAGGTATCCCTCGGGACCGCAGGCGTACACCTGGCGTCCGTTGGCGTCCGGCGCCACTTCATCGATCATGGCCGCGGTGAGACGGCCGCTGAGACCCTCCCAGTCTTCGGGCTTGTTGCGGTCACCCAAGGAGTAGAACACCCGGATGCGCGAATCCACGGAGGCGATGTACGCCAGCTCGCTGTGGAAGGCGAAGCCGCCCGCCTCCGCCCCGTGGTAGAGGACAACGACGTCGGCATGCCCCGGCAGTGAGTGGATGGTCCGCACCATGGACATGATGGGTGTGATACCCGCGCCGGCAGCCAGCAGTAGGTACCGCGCGCGCCGGTCGGCATCGGGCAGGTGGAAGGCTCCCACCGGTCCCAGCATCTCCAGGACCGTACCGGGCTTGACGTTTTCATGTACCCACGGCGACACCAGGCCACCGGCGTCGCGCTTGACGCTGATGCTGAAGGTCCACGGTTCCGTTGGCGAGCTGGACAGCGAGTAGCTGCGGTCCACCGGGTCCTGGTCCTCGCCATTCACGGGAAAGGCGATGTTGACATACTGGCCTGCCCGGAACGCGAGGGGTGCCCCGTCGCAGCGGCGGAACACGAACGTCATCAGGCCGCCGGCCTCGGGAACGGTCTCCACGCACTCGGCCATGAACTCCTGCGGATGCCACGGCCCCAGGGCGCGGGCAGCGCGGGCGGGTGCCTCGGTGCTGCCCATCACCCGGTTCCACGGCATCTCAAGACCGCGAATACGCTGTGGTTCCTGGATTGCCGTTTCGGTGAGGACTTCGATCATGCCAAGTGCTCCTGAACGCGCTGAACGTACCAGTTAATGAAGGCCTCTACCTGGTATTCGCTCTTCATGTACGGGCCGGGCTCGTAGGCGGGGCTGCCGGCGCCGGTCTGGCACAGTTCGACGAATGCCTTGTCCTGGATGTTGGTCTGCTTCCAGGTGTAGGTGAGCTTGTCCAGGTCGTAGTCAACACCTTCAACGGCGTCGTCGGCTACCAGCCAGGTGGTGCGGACCAGGGACTGGTGTTCGTTGATGGGGAAGACGCCGAACGTGATGACGTGGTCGCCCAGGAAGTGGAACCAGCTGTTGGGCTGCAAGTGCATCGAACAACGGCCAAGGCGGAAGTCCGGCAAATCACCGAGCAGCTTCTTGGAGAGCCTGCGCCCGTCAGGGGAGAAGGATTCGCCTTCGCCGTCCAGGGATTCGCGCGAAATGCGGATACCGGCAATACGGGTGTCAAGCTCCTCGACCACCTCGTAGGGAAGTCCGTAGCGGCGGCAGCGCTCTTCGAGGGAGGACTGGGCTTCCTTGTTGCGGTCCCACACCTCTTCAAGGTGCGTGGGGATCAGGCCCTCAGTCAGGCCCCAGGTGGGGAAGAGCGAGCAGGCGAGTTCCGGGTGGCCGTCACAGTGGTAGCACTCACGGTTGTTCTCCATGACGAGCTTCCAGTTGCCCTCTTCGATGATGTTCTGCTGGTAGGCAATCTTCGTCTTGGAGAGGTCGTGCGGTGCGAGGTAGGGCTCGAAGATCTTGGAGGTCTCGTCGAAGTCCGTGGGCGGTTCGTTCGCGATGCAGACGAAGATGAGACCGGCAACCTCGCGGCTGTGGGCACGCTTGAGGGCAAAGCAGTTCTTGTCGAACTTGGCCTCGCCGGGAGCGGAGGCGTGGATCAGGTTGCCTTCCGGCGAGTAGGTCCAGGAGTGATAGCCGCAGACCAGGTTGCCGGTGGAGCCGGCGGCTTCGGTGAGGACGCGGGCACCACGGTGGCGGCAGACGTTGTGCAGGACGTTGACTTCGCCTTCATCCGTGCGCAGGACGATCAGGGAGTAGGGGCCGTAGTCCACCGTGATGTAGTCGCCCGGCTCCGGCAGTTCGGCAACGCTTCCGGCGAAGATCCAGTGCTGGCCGAAGATGGCCTCCATGTCGATCTTGAAGAGGGTCGGGTCCGTGTAGAACGGTGCGTCGAGGGAATAGCCCGTGCGGCGGAACTCAAACAGCGCGGAGATTTCCGCCAGCTGTTCTGCAGGCAGTGTTGAAGCGAGTTTTCCGCGGGTGTTGAGGGGTGCGTTCGCTGGAGCAGTCATGGGTTCCTCCCGGGAGGCTGGGTACGTGGGTGAATCTGGGGGACCGGCAATGCGTCGTCGCGGCCGGTGTTTTCGAAGTCTTCGTAGTAAGAGATTAGGGTCACAGGCACTGCAACAAAAGCGCAACATTTAGGAGATAACCATGCACATTCGGTGCATGATGGGTTAATGATCGATGCAAGGCTCAATACCCTTCGCGTGTTTGCCCGTTGTGGCACGGTCGGAGCAACCGCCGAACTCACGGGATACTCCCCTTCCGCAGTGTCCGCCCAGCTGCGCGAACTCCAGCGCCTGCTGGGAATGCAGCTGCTGACCAAGGACGGCAGGGGCGTGCGGCTGACCGCCACGGGGCGTTTCCTGGTGGCCGGATCGGACGCCCTCGTGGCGGAGTGGGAGAGCCTGCGCGCAGCAGCCATGGAAGCCGGCGAACAAGTGCAGTCGCGCTTTGGCTTGGGAGGATTCTCGACGGCGGCAGCCCAGTTGCTCGCGCCGCTCGCCGCCACGCTGCGCTCAACCCGCCCCCAACTGGAGGTGCAGGTCCTCGAAGCGAACCCGTCCCGCTGCTTCGACCTGTTGGTGGCAGAGCGCATCGACCTTGCGGTGATCGTCGCCATGCAATCGGACAGCTATGCCGAGGACGATCCCCGTTTCGAGCAGACCGTCCTTCTCGACGATCCCTTGGACGTGATCATTCCGGCCGACCACCCGCTGGCAGCGCGGGAAACCGTGACGCTCGATGAGCTGGCATCGGAGCCTTGGATCACCGAGACCGCAGGGTCCACCTATCACGCACTGTTTACCGCCGCGTTCACGGCCGTCGGAGTGACGCCGCGGATTGCCCATGAGGCGGTTGAGTGGGAAACCCAGATCGCCTTCGTAGGCGCCGGGCTGGGGGTGGGACTGCTGCCGCGCCTGGCGCCCCTGAACAATGCCGAAAACGTGGTCCGGTTACGCATCTCCGGAAAGGGAAAGCCGGCACGCCGCATTGTGGCCGCGGTTCGCCGGGGCAGCATGACGTCGCCGTTGATCAAGGAATCCCTGGACATCCTCCAAAAGAGGGCGCAGTGGATCCTTAACGCACGGCCCACAGACGAACCCTGACAAACTCAGGCGGCGAACAAGGCTTGCCGCACGGCCTGCTCGAATCCGCTGACGTGGATACGCGCCAGTTCGGCTGCTTTTTCTTCCTCACCATCGATAACAGCCTGCAGGAGATCCACATGCTCGTGGACGTGGTGCTCCAGATTGGGCAGCCGGTCCAGGACCATGCACCAGATCCGGGTTGCCAGGTTGTCGTAGCGGATCAGGACATCTTCCAGATGCGGGTTTGCCGCCGCGGCGTAGATCCCTTGATGGACGCTGGCATCAAGCCTCAGCGTCTCCACTACCGTGGCCGCCTGGAGATCGAAGGCCTGCACCTCGCGCGCCACGTTCCGGAGATGCTCACGGCTGGCCGGCGTGGCCACGCGGGCTGCCCTGGCGGCAGCAACAGGCTCAAGCTGCACCCTGATCTCGGAAATGAACGCAAGGTCCGTCACCTCCACACGGGTGGCAAACGTACCCCGGCGAGGGTAGGTCACTACCAGCCGATCCAGCTCGAGCCGCTTCAGGGCCTCGCGCACGGGGGTGCGTCCGATCCCGATCTCTTTGGCGAGCTGGTCGTCATTGAGGAGGTCGCCCGGTTTGATGTCGAGCGTCAGGAGGCGGTCGCGCACACTTTCGTAGGCGATGTCAGCCAAGGACTTCCTGCCCGCGTCTGCAGCAGGTGCCAAAGTTTCGAGTGCCATGGTGCCGAGCCCCTTCCTCAGTTCGAAAAAACCTATTGACCCCGTTCCAAGGTCCAGTATACGCTGATCTCAATCCTAATATATCAGTACGCATTTCAGGAATATATCTAGGAACACCATCTAAGGAGGACACATGACCCTCGTGGCTTCAGACTCACACCTCAGCACGCTCCCGGTCGAACGCGGCCAGCTCAAGGACGAGCAAGCGCAGAAGTTCGTACTCACACTGTCGTGTGTCGAACAGCCCGGCATCGTGCAGGCAGTCACCACTTTCCTCTTCGATCGCGGTTTCAACATCGAAGAACACCAGCAGTTCGACGACAGCCTGCGCCAGACACTGCACCTGCGCACCGCTTTCTCCGGACCGCAGAGCTACTCCCCGGAGCAGCTTGAGGACGAGTTCCGTTCCATCGCGGAGCGCTTCGACATGAAGTTCAGCTTCCATGACCAAACCAAGCAGCGTGTCCTGGTGATGGTCTCCAAGTTCGGCCACTGCCTCAACGACCTCATTTTCCGCTGGCGCGGAGGAAGCCTCGGCGGCGAACTGGTGGCCGTTGTTTCCAACCACGAGACCCACCGGGCCATGGCTGAGGCAGCAGGCCTGCCGTTCATCTACGTCCCGGTAACCGCGGACACCAAGGCCGAGGCAGAGGCCAAGCTGCTGGAACTGGTGGATGAATACAACGCCGACCTGGTGGTCCTGGCCCGCTACATGCAGGTCCTCTCCGACGACCTGTGCCGCAAGCTTGAAGGCCGCGCCATCAACATCCACCACTCCTTCCTCCCCGGCTTCAAGGGTGCACGGCCGTACCACCAGGCCTACGATCGCGGCGTGAAGCAGGTTGGGGCCACGGCCCACTACGTCACGGCAGACCTGGACGAGGGCCCGATCATCGAGCAGGAAGTCATCCGCGTGGACCACAGCTACGGACCCACCGCCCTTTCCACCGTTGGCCAGGACGCAGAGGCATTGGCTCTCTCCCGCGCCGTCCGCTGGCACTGCGAACACCGCGTCCTGCTGGACCAGACCAGCACGGTCATCTTCCGCTAGCCAGCCCGCCCAAGACCCGCCCGAATTACAGCAGGAGAAACTTTCATGGCATCGACGCCCCGTATTGTCATCATCGGAGCCGGCATCGTCGGCACCAACCTCGCCGACGAACTCGTTCAACGCGGCTGGAACAACATCACCGTCCTGGACCAGGGTCCGCTCAACATGCCGGGTGGCTCCACGTCCCACGCACCCGGCCTGGTCTTCCAGACCAACCCGTCCAAGACCATGGCGCTCTTCGCCAAGTACACGGTGGAGAAGCTGCTGTCCCTGACCGAGGACGGCCAGAGCTGCTTCAACCAGGTTGGTGGCCTTGAAGTAGCCACCACGGAAACCCGCCTCGCGGACCTGAAGCGGAAGCTCGGCTACGCCCAGGCCTGGGGCATCGACGGAAAGATCCTCTCCCGCGAAGAGTGCAAGGCCCTCTACCCGCTGATCAATGAAGAGGACATCCTGGGCGGCCTGCACGTGCCCAGCGATGGCCTGGCCCTCGCCGCCCGCGCAGTCCAGCTCCTGATCAAGCGCACCGAGGCTGCCGGCGTGAAGTACCAGGGCAACACGGAGGTCACCGGCATTGAGCAGTCGGGCGGCCGCGTCACTGGCGTCCAGACGGCCGACGGCGTGGTCCCGGCTGACATCGTGGTGTCCTGTGCCGGCTTCTGGGGCGCGAAGATCGGCGAGATGATCGGCATGTCCGTGCCGCTCCTTCCCTTGGCACACCAGTACGTCAAGACCACCCCGGTCCCCGCGCAGAAGGGCAAGAACGAACTGCCCAACGGCGCACAGCTGCCCATCCTGCGCCACCAGGACCAGGACCTGTATTACCGCGAACACGGCGAGCGCTACGGCATCGGCTCCTACGCCCACAAACCCATGCCTGTTGACCTGGATGAGCTCGGTTCCTACGCACCGGAGAGCATCACCGAACACAACATGCCCTCCCGCCTGGACTTCACCCTGGAGGACTTCCTCCCGGCCTGGGAAGCCACCAAGCAGATCCTCCCGGCCCTGCGCGAGAGCGAGATCGAAGACGGCTTCAACGGCATCTTCTCCTTCACCCCGGACGGCGGCTCACTGGTGGGCGAGTCCAAGGAAGTGGACGGCTTCTACGTGGCAGAAGCTGTGTGGGTGACCCACTCGGCCGGTGTTGCCCGCGCAGTTGCCGAGGTCCTGGTGGATGGCAAGTCCAAGATCGACCTGGGCGACTGCGACATCCACCGGTTCGAAGAAGTCCAGCTCACCCCCGAATACGTCAGCGAAACGTCGCAGCAGAACTTCGTGGAAATCTACGATGTGCTGCACCCGCTGCAGCCCAAGCTGTCTCCGCGCAACCTCCGCGTCAGCCCCTTCCACGCCCGCCACAAGCAGTTGGGCGGATTCTTCCTGGAAGGCGCAGGCTGGGAGCGCCCGTACTGGTTCGAGGCCAACGCCGAACTGCTCAAGGACATGCCCGACGAATGGCAGCCGCCAGCTCGTGACGCCTGGTCCGGGATGTTCAGCTCCCCCATCGCAGCAGCCGAGGCGTGGAAGACCCGCACGGCTGTGGCCATGTACGACATGACGCCGCTGAAGCGCCTGGAAGTTTCCGGCCCCGGCGCGGTGAAGCTGCTGCAGGAACTGACCACAGGTGACGTATCCAAGAAGCCCGGCGCGGTGACCTACACCTTGCTGCTGGACCACGCCGGTGGCATCCGAAGCGACATCACCGTGGCGCGCCTGAGCGAGGACACCTTCCAGCTCGGCGCCAACGGCAACATCGACACCGCGTACTTTGAGCGTGCCGCCCGCCACCAGACCGCCAACGGCGGCGCCGAGGACTGGGTCCAGGTCCGCGACACCACGGGCGGCACCTGCTGCATCGGCCTGTGGGGTCCGCTGGCACGCGACCTGGTGGGAACCATCAGCAACGACGACTTCACCAACGACGGCCTCAAGTACTTCCGCTCCAAGGAGGTAGTGATCGGCGGAATTCCGGTCACCGCCATGCGGCTGTCGTACGTGGGCGAACTCGGTTGGGAGCTCTACACCAGCGCAGACAACGGCCAGCGCCTGTGGGATGCGCTGTGGAAGGCCGGCCAGCAGTTCGGCGTCATCGCCGCCGGCCGCGCCGCGTTCAGCGCGCTGCGCCTCGAAAAGGGCTACCGTTCCTGGGGCACGGATATGACCACGGAGCACGATCCCTTCGAAGCCGGCCTCGGCTTCGCAGTCAAGATGACCAAGGAAAACTTCGTGGGCAAGGCTGCGCTGGAAGGCCGCAGCGAAGAAAGCTCCGCGCGTCGCCTGCGCTGCTTGACGGTCGACGACGGCCGCAGCCTCGTGCTGGGCAAGGAACCGGTGTTCTACAAGGACCAGGCCGTTGGTTACGTCACCAGCGCGGCCTTCGGTTACACGGTCAAGAAGCCGATCGCCTACGCGTACCTTCCGTCCGCAGTCTCCTTGGGTGACTCCGTGGAGATCGAATACTTCGGACGCCGCATCCAGGCGACCGTCACCGAGGATCCGCTGTACGACCCCACCATGAGCAGGCTCCGCGGCTAACCCTGCCCGAGGCCACACCAGGCAGCGGTCCGGACCCGATTCCCCTCGCAACCGGGTCCGGGCCGCTGCCTTCCTCTTTCTCCAACCCAGGAAGACCCATGATCAGTTCAGAGACCATCAACGATTACCTCGCCAGGCTGGCAGCCCGCCAGCCGACGCCCGGCGGTGGTGCGGCCGCCGCCCTGCATGCTGCCCAGGGCGCTGCCCTCGTGTCCATGGTGGCCCGCTACACCACCGGGGAGAAGTACGCCGAGCACTCCGCACTCGTCGCCCGGATCACGAACGATGCCGACCAGCACCGCGAGGAGGCGCTTGGCCTCGCCGACGCCGACGAGACCGCGTTCCAGGGCGTGATCGATTCCTACAAGCTTCCCTCCGACACCGAGGAACTCAAGGCCGCCAAGAAGGCAGCCATCGATGCCGCACTCGTGGAAGCCGCCCAGACCCCCGCCCAACTCATCAGGCTTGCCGGCAACATCGTTGCCCTCGCCACCGAACTTTTCGACGTGGCCAACGCCAACGTCATCAGCGACATCGCTGCCGCGGCCGATGCCGCCCGGGCCGCGGCCACCACCGCCCGGGTCAACATCGATATCAATGTGGTGGCCATCAAAGACCAGTCCATCCGTGCCGAACTCGCCACGCAGACCGACGGCCTCGAGGACAAAGTGGTCCTGGCTGCGGACCTCCTGGTGAAGCGCGTCCGCGAAAGGATCCTCGCATGACCACCACCGCAGTGCTCTCCGGCAAGAGGCTCGCTTCGCTGATCCAGCAACGTGCCCAGGACCAAGCCCGCCTTGCCCTGCACAACGGCGTTCATCCCACCCTCGCAGTGGTGGTCGCCACCGATGACGAGTCCACCCACTGGTACGTGAGGTCGATCGAACGCGCAGCGGACAGGGCAGGCATCGATTGCCGCATCGTGGACCTTGGCCCCGACGCCACCGAGCAGGTCCTGGCCAGCGTCCTGAAGGACCTCAGCGCCGAGCCCTCAGTGCATGGCATCATCCTGCAGACCCCCCTGCCGGCAGGCGTCAGGGCGGACGGCCTGGTGGGTCTCATCGCCCCCGAAAAGGACATCGACGGCGCCAATCCCCTCAGCCTGGGACGTTTGGCAGTGGGACGGCCGGCTTTCGCGCCGGCTACTGCCCGGGCCGTCGTCGAACTCCTGGAGCATTTTGAGGTCCCCGTAGCGGGACGCAACATCACCGTCGTCGGGCGTTCCGCCGTGGTGGGCAAGCCGCTGGCGCTGCTGCTGCTGGAACGGGACGCAACCGTCACGGTCTGCCATTCCAAGTCGGGTCCGCTTGAGACGTACACCCAGCCTGCCGACGTCGTGGTTGTCGCCGCGGGCCGCACGGGCCTGCTGACCGGCGCCCACGTCACCGAAAATACGGTAGTGGTCGACGTCGGCACGAACGTTTTGCCCGATGGCTCGCTGGTGGGTGACGTCGACGAAGCCAGTGTGAGCGGCGTGGCTGCGGCGTTGTCGCCGGTTCCCGGTGGCGTCGGCTCCGTCACGACGGCGTTGCTGTTGCTGCACACGGTCGAGGCGGCGCACGCACAACCCAGTGAAGCCGGCACGGCGTCACTCGTTTCCGGAACCGTTGGCTGACCAGAAGTGAAGGGATGAAGCAATGGCTTCCAAAGCACCGCTCCATAACATCGACGAGTCGAAACTGACCGTCACCAAACCCAAGACGAAAGCCGTGGGCATTCCCGCCGTCGCGAATGCCTTGAAGATCTCCCTCGAGCAGATGGGACCGATCCGCAGCGTGCAGACGCTGATGGCCGTGAACCAGCTGGACGGGTTCGACTGCATGGGCTGCGCCTGGCCGGAGCACGAGAAGCGCAACGCCGCCGAGTTCTGCGAAAACGGTGCCAAGGCCGTCGCCGAGGAAGCCACCCGCCGCCGGGTCACTCCGGAATTCTTCGCTGCGCATTCCGTGGCGGACCTGAAAACCCGTGACGACTATTGGCTGGGCCAACAGGGCCGGCTGACCCACCCCATGTTCCTGGACGAGGGTGCCACCCATTACGTGCCGATCGGCTGGGACGACGCCTACGATCTCATGGCCGAGGAACTGCGCGGCATGGCCTCCCCCGATGAGGCTGTCTTCTACACCTCCGGACGCACGTCCAACGAGGCCGCGTTCGCGTACCAGCTCCTGGTCCGCGGCATCGGCACGAACAACCTGCCGGACTGCTCCAATATGTGCCACGAATCCTCGGGTTCGGCCTTGGTGGAAACCATCGGAATCGGCAAGGGCTCCGTCAGCCTCACCGACCTCGAAACAGCCTCGCTGATCTTCGTTGCCGGCCAGAACCCCGGCACCAACCACCCCCGCATGCTCAGCGCCCTGGAGAAAGCGAAGAAGAACGGGGCCGTCATCGTCTCCATCAACCCGCTGCCGGAAGCCGGACTCCTGCACTTCGAGAACCCGCAGCACGTATCAGGCGTCGTGTCCGGGATAAAGCTGACGGACGACTTCCTGCAAATCCGCGCCGGCGGGGACCAGGCACTCTTCCAAGGATTGGGCAAGTACCTGCTGGAGGCAGAGACCTCGGGGCGGAACACCCCTGGCCTGACCACGGTGCTGGACCACGCGTTCATCAACAACCACACCGTGGGCGTGGACGACTACCTGCGGCACCTGGAAAAGGTGGAGTGGGATGACATCGTCGCTGCGTCCGGCCTTACGCTCGAACAGATCCACGCCACCGGTGAGCGCCTCCTGGCCTCCAACGCCACGATCGTCTGCTGGGCCATGGGACTCACCCAGCACAAGCATTCCGTTCCCACCCTGCGCGACGTGGTCAACGTGCTGTTGCTCCAAGGCAACATCGGCAAGCCCGGGGCCGGCGTTTGCCCCGTGCGCGGACACTCGAACGTGCAGGGCGACCGCACCATGGGCATCTTCGAAAAGATGCCGGAAAAGTTCCACGACCGCCTGGACCACGAATTCGATTTCCTGTCCCCGCGTGCACACGGATTCGATACCGTTGCGGCGATCCGGGCCATGCGGGACGGCAAAGTGCGGTTCTTCATGGGCATGGGCGGCAACTTTGTCCGGGCGGCCCCGGATTCACTGGTCACGGAAGATGCCCTGGCCAACACCTCGCTGAGCGTCCAGATCTCCACCAAGCTGAACCACTCGCACCTCTCCACGGGCAAGCGGGCCTTGATCCTGCCCACCCTTGGCCGCACGGAGAAGGACACGCAGGCCTCCGGCGACCAGCGGGTCACGGTGGAAGACTCCATGAGTGCCGTCCACGCTTCACGTGGCCGGCTCAAGCCGGCCAGCGAGCACCTGCACTCGGAAGTCGCGATCGTGTGCAACCTCGCCCACCGGCTGTTCACGGACACTGACAACAGGCCCCTGCCCAACGCTCCGCGCGCCGCCTGGATCTCCATGCGGGACGACTACTCGGTGATCCGCAAACACATTGAAGCCGTCATCGATGGCTTTGAGGATTTCGAGGACCGGATCCAGCACCCGGGTGGATTCGTCCTGCCCCACCCGCCGCGGGACGCCCGCGCCTTCGATACCCCGTCAGGCAAGGCACTCTTCACCGGCAACGAGTTGGAGTACATCAAGATCCCGCCGGGCCGCCTGGTACTCCAGACCCTCCGATCCCACGACCAGTACAACACCACCATCTACGGCAAGGACGACCGCTACCGGGGCATCCACGGTGGCCGGCGCGTAGTCCTGGTCAGCCAAGCCGATATCGACGAGCTGGGATTCACCGACGGCCAAATGGTCCATCTGGTCTCCGAGTTCCAAGGCGTCGAGCGCCGGGCCGAGGACTTCCGGATCGTCGCCTACTCCACGCCCCAGGGCTGCGCTGCGGCCTACTACCCGGAGACGAATGTGCTTGTTCCGCTGGATTCGGTTGCGGACACGAGCGGCACTCCCACCTCCAAGTCCGTCATCATCCGGATGGAGCCTGCCTAGGACCTGTACAGAGTGTGATCGGTGCCATAGTATGTGACTGATATATCTTTGATGACCATCTGAAGATATCAGTGCTTGGCCTTCGCCGCGCACCGCCAAAGACTTTCCAGCAACCGCCCGTGACAAGACATGATCAAAGGAGAACCATTGTCTGACATCACCCAAACCGCCGCCGACGCCGTCCTGGCTGCTGCCCTCAGCTCCGCCCAAGAAACCGGTACAGCCATGAACATTGCCGTGGTTGACGCCGGCGGCATCCCGCTCCACGACAGCACCGGCGCCGTGATCGGAGCCATCGGCGTCAGCGGCAGCACCGTGGAGAACGATCACACGGTGGCCTCAGCCGGAGCCGCCGCGCAACTGCAGGACGTCGCTTAGAGCCAGCACCACAGTTGTCCAGTTGTCCGTGAACGGCGCTTCGGTGGCCTGAAACCTGGGGAGGTATTTCCTCACCGAAGCGCCGCTTTCGGGCAACTGGCCAGTCCACATTTCCGCAGCAGCAAATGGCCTAAGGAGTGTCATGTCAGGAAACAGAGCAGTCGCCTACAAGGAACCCGGTGTAGTTGAGATCATCAACACCGAGTACCCGACGTTCGAACTGAAGGACGGACCGGGTGTCAACCCGGCAAACGTCGGCAGGAAGGTGCCCCACGGCGTCATCCTGCGCACCGTGACCACCAACATCTGCGGCTCGGACCAGCACATGGTCCGCGGCCGAACCACGGCACCGCAGAACCTGGTCCTTGGCCACGAAATCACCGGTGAAGTGATCGAGGTGGGCCCCGACGTCGAATTCATCAAGGTGGGCGACATAGTCTCGGTGCCGTTCAACATCTCCTGTGGCCGCTGCCGGAACTGCAAGGAACAGAAGACCGGCATCTGCCTCAACGTCAACCCCGACCGCCCCGGCAGCGCCTACGGCTACGTCGACATGGGCGGCTGGGTAGGTGGCCAGGCCGAATACGTCCTGGTCCCCTACGCGGACTGGAACCTCCTGCGCTTCCCGGACCGCGACCAGGCCCTGGAAAAGATCATGGACCTGACCATGCTCTCCGACATCTTCCCGACGGGCTTCCACGGCGCCGTCACCGCCGGCGTCGGCGTCGGCTCCACGGTCTACGTTGCCGGTGCCGGTCCGGTGGGAATCGCCGCCGCTGTCGGCGCCCAACTCCTGGGTGCCGCCGTCGTGATTGTGGGCGACATGAACGAGGACCGCCTGGCGCAGGCGCGCTCCTTCGGTTGCGAGACCGTCAACGTCTCCAACGGCGATCCCAAGGACCAGATCGAACAAATCCTCGGCGTCCCGGAAGTTGATTCGGGCATCGACGCTGTGGGCTTCGAGGCCCGCGGTCACGGCAAGGACGCCTCCCACGAGGCGCCGGCCACCGTACTGAACTCGCTGATGGACATCACGGCCGCCGGCGGCTCCCTCGGAATCCCGGGCCTGTACGTCACCGGCGACCCGGGCGGAATCGACGACGCCGCCAAGCACGGCTCCCTCTCGCTCTCCCTGGGTACCGGCTGGGCCAAATCCCTGTCCTTCACCACCGGCCAGTGCCCAGTCATGAAGTACAACCGCCAGCTCATGATGGCCATCCTCCACGACAAGGTCCAGATTGCGAAGGCAGTCAACGCCAAGGCCATCCCGCTCGAGGACGCTCCCCGCGGCTACGCGGAGTTCGACGCCGGAGCGGCAACAAAGTTCGTACTGAACCCCAACGGATACGTGAAGGCCTAGTACGGAACCACAGATACCGGGGGCAGCAGGGTAAGCAAGACGGGAAGGCCCTGCCCGCCCCCGGCATCTGTACTTAACAACTCCCCCACACGAGGAAGTGGGCATTCATGCTCGCACAAGTCGTCGCCGACACCCCCACCCCCAGCGAGGCCTGCGGAAAGCCGCACGCTCCAAACTGGGCGGAAGCGCGGCAGCTTGCCTTTGCCTGCGCCGCGCCCCTCGGGTCCGCGTCGGTGCCGCTCCCTGAAGCGATCGGAGCGGTGTTGGCCCGTGACGTCGTGGCCCGCCGGAACATCCCGCACTATGCTTCTTCAGCGATGGATGGCTGGGCCATCAGCGGCAGCGGGCCATGGATCCTCACTCCACCCGGAACACCCCTGGGCCCCGGCGAGGCAAGCGTCATCGCCACCGGCGGACTTGTTCCCGAGGGCGCTGCCGGCATCCTCCGGAAGGAAAGCGGCCAGGTAACCCAGGACCCCTCCGGCTTGCGGCAACTCGCGCTCAGGCAGGACTCGAAGCCGGGCGAAACACTCCCGGGCCGCCATGTACGCCCCGCGGGGGAAGAAGCCTCGGCGGGCGATGTCCTCATTCCCGCAGGCACCCGCCTGAATCCGGCGCACATCGCCCTGGCTGCCGTAGCAGGCCAGGACCAGGTGAGCGTACAGCGCAAGCCCCGGGTCGCCGTCGTACTTACCGGCGCGGAGGTGGTGACCTCGGGCGAGCCGCGGCCGGGACAGGTTCGCGATACCTTTGGGCCGCAATTGGACACCGTCATTTCCCAGCTCGGCGGCATACCGGCCGGGCAGCGACGGATCGGCGACTCGTACCAGGAATGGCTGGAGGCCCTGGCGGGCCCGTCCGCAGAGGTCCTCATCACTACCGGCGGTACCGGCAAATCCGGTACCGACCATTCCCGCGCGGCGGTGGACGCCCTGGGCGGCACGCTGCTGCTGGACGGAATAGCCATGCGTCCGGGCCATCCGGCCGTGTTGGCGGGACTCCCGGACGGCCGCTTCATCGTAGGCCTTCCCGGCAACCCGCTTGCTGCCATGCTGTCCCTCGTGACGCTTGGCGGGCCGCTGTTGGCTGCCCTTGGAAACGGGCCCTTGCCACAGGCGGGACAGCTGACCTCGGGCGCAGACTTCGAGCCGGATCCGGCCAGGACCCGGCTGGTGCCCTGCACCTTCGAGCACGGACTTGCCCTGCCCGTTCCCCACACAGGACCGGGAATGATGCGGGGACTCGCCTGGGCCGACGGGTTCATGGCCGTTCCACCCGAAGGTGTGGCAGCCGGTGAAATAGTTCCGGTCATGGCATTGCCGTGGACCACCCAGACACCCTGGAGGCTCGCATGAGCCCCTGAAACCAAGGCAGCAGCACCGCTCGGTCTAGGATGAGAACCATGGCCGCACGCAGCAACCTGGACATCGACAAGGACGCAGACGCCCAAGGCGGAGGCGTCCAGTCAGTGGACCGCGCCCTCCAAATCCTGGAGATCCTGGCGCGCGAGGGCGATGCGGGCGTCAGCGAGATCGCCGAAGAGATGGGCGTGCACAAGTCCACGGTGTCCCGGCTGGTGGGTTCTCTGGTCACCCGCGAACTTGTACGGCAGAACAGCGAGCGAGGCAAGTACCAGCTCGGTTTCGGCATCCTCCGCCTGGCCTCGTCCATCCCCGGCAGGCTGAGCGTTGTGCACGAGGCCCGGGAGGTCTTGGAAACGCTGGCCTCCGAGTACAAGGAAACCGTCAACCTGGCGGTGCTGCGTTCCAACTACGCCGTCAACGTGGACCAGGCCATGGGGCCATCGACGCTTGCCACCTACGACTGGGTGGGCAGCTTGACGCCCCTGCACGCCACGTCCAGCGGAAAGGTGCTCCTGGCCGCACTGACTGCCGATGAAAGAACCCAAGTCTTCAAGGCTGTTGGGCTTCCGGCACGAACACCGCGCACTGTAACCAACCGCGGCGAGCTGGAAAAGCAACTGCTGGATGTCGCGCGGAACGGCTACGCGGTGGTCCATGAAGAGTTTGAAATCGGCCTCACCGCAGTTGCTGTTCCGGTTTTCAACCACGTGGGAAGCGTCATCGCGGCGGTAAGCATTTCCGGCCCGGCATTCCGTTTCGCGCCCGAAGACCAGCCGGGCCTCATTGAAGCGCTTCGCGAAGCCGGCTTGGCCATCAGCGCCAAGATGGGCTACAGGCACCGCTAGTTCCAGCGCTTATTGCGCAACCCTCATCACTATACGCAACTCAGCCTCTCAAGGCCAATTGATATATCAAGTTGCCGTCAAAGAGCCAAAAACCCTTGACTTTGCGTGTGACGGGGCGCACTCTGTTGCTTACCGCGAATGTTGTTGATTCTTGCGGAACGCTTGAACTCCTAGCCAGAGGCCGAGCAACACCGTCCCCCGGTCCCACCCCCCAGGGCCATGTCTAAACACAAGCCCATGAACTCGCCGAGCAAAGGACCCGCTCATGGCTATAAACAGTGACACCAAATCCCTAACACCCGAGGAGTTACCTGCCGACGATTCCGTGGCAGACGCTCCCGCAGCAAACAAACACACCCGCCTGGAAACGCCTGACGAATCCATCAGCGTCTCCCCTGACGAAACAAACCCCGCAGTCCTCGACGTTGAGGACGGAGGCGCAGAATCCCTGCCTGACTCGGAAGAATACGAGCAGATCCTGGAAGAACTGCGTCACGCCAAGACCGAGCAGGCCGTATCGGCCCGCCGGAACCGCAAACTTACCCTCGACAAAGTCACCTTCGGAATCACGGGCGCCATCGCCGTCGCCTTTGTGGTCTGGGGCTTTGTTGGAAGGGACAGCCTGTCCGATACCTCCAAGGGTGCCCTGAACTGGGTCATGGAGTACACCGGTTGGCTGTTCATGGTGCTCGCCTCGCTGTTCGTGATCTTCGTGTTGTGGCTTGCCTTGGGCAAGTTCGGCAACATCCCACTGGGCAAGGACGGCGAAAAGCCCGAATACAAGACCGTGTCCTGGGTGGCGATGATGTTCGCAGCCGGCATGGGCATCGGGCTCATGTTCTACGGCGTGGCCGAACCCCTGTACCACTACATTTCACCGCCGCCCGGCACGGTGGATGGCAGGACACCCGCTGCCGTCCAGACGGCCATGGCCACCTCGATCTTCCACTGGACGCTTCACCCGTGGGCCATGTACGCCGTGGTGGGCATCGCCATGGCTTACGGAACCTACCGGTTGGGGCGTCGGCAGCTCGTTTCGGCGGCTTTCACCTCGCTGTTCGGCATCCGGATGGTGGAAGGTCCTGTCGGGAAGTTCATCAACATCCTGGCCATCTTCGCCACACTCTTCGGCACCGCCGCATCCCTGGGCCTCGGAGCCCTGCAGATCGGCAGTGGCCTGACATCCAATGGCTGGATGGGCGAGGTGGGAACGCCGATCCTGGTGGTCATCGTGGCCATCCTGACCTTCTGCTTCGTCGCCTCGGCCGTGTCCGGGATCAGCCGCGGCATCCAGTGGCTCTCCAACATCAACATGGTCCTGGCCATTGTCCTGGCGGTCATCGTGTTCGTCGCCGGCCCCACCCTGTTCATCCTCAACCTCATCCCGTCCTCGATCGGCGACTACGCCCGCGACCTCGCCGAAATGTCCTCGCGGACCGAAGCCGTGGGCGACGACGCGCTCCGCAGTTGGCTGACCAGCTGGACCATCTTCTACTGGGCCTGGTGGATCTCCTGGACGCCCTTCGTCGGCCTGTTCATTGCCCGCATCAGCCGCGGCCGCACCATCCGCCAGTTTGTCACCGGTGTGCTGCTGGTCCCGAGCATCGTGAGCGTCATCTGGTTCTGCATCTTCGGCGGCGCCGCCTTCAACGTCCAGCAGGAAGCGGACAAGGCCGGTACCCCCGGACTCGTGACCATGGTCAACGGCGCACCGTCCATCAACTTCGACGGAGCCCTGTTCGACCTGGTGAAGAACCTGCACATGCCGGACTGGCTCACTGGCGCCGTCATTGTGCTGGCCATGGTCCTCGTGGCAATCTTCTTCATCACCGGCGCAGACGCAGCATCGATCGTCATGGGGTCCCTCAGCTCCAACGGCGCGGAGCACCCCCGCCGCGGAGTGGTCATCTTCTGGGGCAGCCTCACTGGCGCCGTTGCCGCCGTCATGCTCCTTGCCGGTGGTGATGAACCCTCCGAGGCCCTGTCCGGGCTCCAACGGGTCACGATTGTCGCGGCGCTGCCGTTCATCATCGTGATGTTGCTGCTTTGCTTCGCACTGGCCAAGGACCTGCGACGCGACCCCCTCGCCCTGCGCCGGCGGCTCGCCACCTCCGTGGTGGAACGGGCCATCCGTACCGGCGTGGAGCAACACCGCGGAGTCCAGTTCGACCTCGTGACAAAGCATGACTGCGCTGAGAATTGTCCCGAGTCGGATTGTCCCGGCGGCACCGCTACAGGCAGCATTCCAACCGTCGAAAAATCCCAGCAGTAAGGCTCACATCATGACAAGCAGCTCTGTAGAGGAAAGCACTGTCCGCGTGATCAGGGACCCCAAGGACCAATTGTCCTTCACCGTGGATGCTTCCCAGCCCGTAACCGTCCGCATCGAACTCAGTGGGGGTTGCCCGTGCGGTTCGGAACATAACCGGGCCGGGTCCTACGTAGACAGCGATTTGGGCCGCTAGCCCATAGCCCAACACAAAAAGCAGGCGCCGGAGTTCTTCCGGCGCCTGCTTTTGTTTGTGTGGAGAGGATTTACTTGGGCATCAGCACGGTATCGATCAGGTAAACCGTGGCGTTGGCCGTGTGGACGCCACCGCAGATCACGTTGGCGCCATTGACCGTGAGGGCATCCTTGGTGCCGGCAACGGTCACTTCGCCACCCTGGACAGTCTTGTGGGTTCCGACGATCTGGTCAGGGGTCAACTGGCCGGGGACTACGTGGTAGGTGAGGATCTTGCTGAGCGTGGCATCGTCCGTCTTGAGGGCCTCGATCGTGGCGGGGTCGATCTTCGCGAAGGCATCGTCAACCGGCGCGAACACCGTGAACTCGCTGCCGTTCAGCGTGGACACCAGGTCCACCTTCGGGTTGAGCTTGCCCGAGACCGCCGCCGTGAGGGTCTTCAGGAGCGGGTTGTTGGAGGCCGCTACGGCCACGGGGTCCTGCGACATGCCCGTAACGGAGCCAGCACCACTGGGAACCTGCTGGGCGTAACCCGCGCAGCCCGGGCCCACCAGGTCACGGGTGGGGTCCATCGCAGCAGAGGAGCCCATGGCGGAGCTGGAGGAAGCCGATGGCGACGGTGTCATGGAGGAGGCCGACGGAGCGGCGGACGAGGACGCGGAAGAGCTGGAGCCACTTGAACCACCACAGGCCGTAAGTCCGAGAAGGGCGGCTGCAGTGAGGCCAACGAAGGCGAGGGCGGGGCGCTTTGTGGACAACATGTCATTCTCCTTGTTCTTGGAACCAGGGCGCTGGGTCCGTTGTGTGTGGGACACGGGCGGCCCGGCGTCGCTTTCGCTCGACCGGTTTGTTTGTGTCTCACCTGCTATTCGGAGGGTGGGCCGGGGTGGATGGGTCCGATTTCAAAAACTTTTTTGGGGACCCCATCTCCAACACCGGACCAAACCACGGGTGCGCCAGCTCCGAACTCCCTGCAGAAATCCGGAGCCGGCACATTCAGCCGCCCGCCCGGGCAACCTTGGGAGACTCAATGCTGCAATTGGCACTCATCGGCCTGCTCGGCGGGCTCATCACCGGCATATCCCCGTGCATCCTGCCGGTCCTGCCGGTCATCTTCCTCTCCGGCGGCGTGCAGGGAGCGCGGCAGGGCGCCGATCCGGCGGCCCGGCCCTACCTGGTGATCCTCGGATTGGTGATCAGCTTCAGCACGTTCACCCTGGTGGGTTCGTTCCTGCTGGCCCTGGTGAACCTGCCGCAGGACCTGCTGCGCTGGGTGGGGCTGGTGGTTTTGGTCCTGATCGGGCTGGGGTTGATTTTCGACCGCTTCCAGCACACCCTCGAAAAGCCCTTCTCCTGGATCCCGCAACGCAAGGTGGGCACCGAAAACGGTGGGCTGGTGCTGGGACTGGCGCTCGGCGTCGTCTATGTCCCCTGTGCAGGACCAGTGCTCGCGGCCATCGCCGTCGCGGGTGCCACCGGTCAGGTGGGCCCCGAAACCATCGTCCTTACCCTGACTTTCGCGCTCGGGGCCGCGATCCCGCTGCTCGTGTTCGCGCTCGCCGGCCGACGCGTGGCCGAGCGGGTCAAGGCGTTCCGGAAGAACCAGCGCAAGATCCGCATCGCAGGCGGCGTCATGATGATTGCCCTCGCGATCGGACTCGTGTTCAACCTCCCGCAACTGCTCCAAAAACTTGTGCCCGACTACACCTCCACACTCCAGGAACAGGTCCAGGACAACGACGCCGTAAAGAAGGCGCTGGACCTCGGCGGGCTGGTCAACGACCAGAACAAGGACCTGGACAAGTGCAGCAACGGCGGGACGTCGCTTGAATCATGCGGAACTGCACCGGACATCAAGGGCATCCAGGAATGGTTCAACACTCCCGGCAACCAGGCCGTTGATCTGAAGGACCTCAAGGGCAAGGTGGTCCTGGTGGATTTCTGGGCCTATCCTGCATCAACTGCCAGCGCTCCGTGCCGCACCTGACCGAGTGGTACAGCAAGTACAAGGACGCCGGACTGGAAATCATCGGCGTCCACTCCCCCGAGTACGCCTTCGAGAAGGAAGTCCGGAACGTCATGTCCGGCGCGCAGAACCTCGGCATTACCTATCCGGTGGCCATCGACAACAACCTCTCCACCTGGACCAACTACCGCAACCGCTACTGGCCGGCGCACTACCTGATCGACTCCAACGGCACTGTCCGCCACATCAAGTTCGGCGAGGGCGGTTACCAGACCACGGAGAAACTCATCCGGGAACTGCTGCAGCAGGCCAACCCCTCTCTCCAGTTGCCTGCCCCCGTTGAAGCGTCCGACGACGGCCCGGCCGTGGGTGCCACCACTCCCGAGACCTACTTGGGCGTCACCAAGAAGGTCAACTACGGGGGCACGGAACCGTACAAGGCTGGAGCTGGTGTGTACTCGGTTCCTTCCGGGCAGCCGGCGGACAGCTTCGCCCTGGCCGGTTCCTGGGACCTGGGCACGCAGTCCATCGCGCCCACCGCGGCTGGTTCCTCCATCTCATTGAACTACCACGCGAAGCAGGTTTACATCGTGGTCAGCGGCGAGGGCTCGCTGGACGTGGTCCGGGACGGCAAGTCCACATCCGTGGCGGTGTCCGGGACGCCCACTTTGTACAAGATCGTGGACGACCCTGACATCCGTACGGGCAAGCTCGAAGTACGCGTGCCGCAGGGCATCCAGGCGTACTCGTTCACGTTCGGGTAGGCCAAGGCGAGGTCACTGACGGTCCATGGTGGCCTGTCAGTGACCTCGCATTCACGGAGCCTAGGCGTTGAGGGCCGCCGCCTTCTCGAGATCCTGCCCCTTGGTTTCAGGAGCCATGAAGAAGCTGACGGCAGCTCCGAGCAGGGCGATGCCCGCCGCGATCCACATGGTGCCGGAAAGCCCCAGGTGGGTCAGGGCGAGAGGGGTGGCGAAGGTGCCGATCGCGGCACCAATGCGGCTTGTTCCAGTGCAAAGCCCGACGGCGGTTGCCCGGACTTTGGTGGGGAAGAGCTCGTTGGGGTAGATCCACTCAAGGATGGATGGACCGCCGTTGAAGATCGCGTAGAAGGCGAAGGCCAAGGCAATCAGGGCCAAGGGTGCGTTGGGGAAGACCGCGAGGAACATCAGGCCAACACCGGAGAGAATGAAGCCCCAAATCAGGACAGGCCGGCGCCCGAGCCTGTCCACCACCAGGAGGGCCACCACGTTTCCAACGAGGAAGAAGAGATTGATCAGGCCATAGCCGATGTTCGCTTCGTCACCGGATTGGAGGTTGAACAACGCCAGGATCTGGGGTCCGAAGGCGTAGATGGAGAAAAGGGTCACGATGGTGCAGGTCCAGAAGATGGAGATGAAGACAACGCGGTTCAGGTAGCCGCCAGTAAGGACAAGTTTGAAAGCCCGTCCCGTGCTGAGCTTGGCTGCCTTCGGATCATGGGCCGTGATTCCATCCAGGGTGGCACCTTCGCCGATGGTCTTCTTCAGGATTTCGAGCGCCTCTTCATGGCGTCCCTTGCCCACCAGCCAATGCGGGGACTCCGGGATCGTGGCTCGGGCAATGAGGATCAGGAGGGCCGGAACGGCGGACGACAGCAGCATCCAGCGCCATCCGTCTTCAAGCGACAGCAACCAGTAGCCAACAAAGGCAGCGACTGTGGCCCCAACGAACCACATGGCGTTCAAGCCGCCCAAAAGGCGTGCGCGCCAGTTCTTGGGTACGAACTCCGCCACCAGTGAGGTGGCAATGGGGTAATCGGCACCAACGGCAACACCAATAAGCAGCCTCAGGACAAAAAGCTGCCAGGGTTCTTGAACAAAGAACTGGGCCACGGAGAACACGATGATCGCCATCAGATCGATGGTGTACATCAGCTTGCGGCCAATCTTGTCCGTCACGTTGCCGAAAATGAGCCCGCCGAGGAAGACACCTATCAGGGCGGAGGCGCCGATGAGGCCGTTCCACCAGTCATTCATCTGCCAGGCCGGAATCACCTGGACCAAGGCAATGCCGATGATCGCCAGGATGTACCCGTCCAGGAAGGGTCCACCTGAACTGAAGAGGGTGAGGCGTTTATGGAAAGAGTTCAGCGGCGCCGAATCTATGGTCATGGGTGACGCATGTGCTGGGGCTTGGGAGAGCATGGTGAATCCGATCTGGGAGGAGGGAAAGCGACGTTGGTAACCCAACAGATCCTTGGCCGGGTGGGGTCAGTCTGCTACGGCTGCGACGGCATCGATCTCGATGCGTTTTTCGCCCCTGAACCGGGCCACTTGCACAGTGGTCCTGGGAGGCAGTGGGTGGCCGCTGAGCCTCGTGAGGTAGGCGGCGTTGTAAGCATCAAACTCGTCAAGATCCGCCAGGAAGACCGTGAGCTTGAGCAGATGGGACAGGCTGGATCCCGCGTTCTGGAGGGCAGTTTCCATATTGTCGAAGACCTGGCTGACCTGTCCGGCGATGTCGGCATCGACCGTGCCGTCCATGTGGGCCGGAATCTGGCCACACAGATAGACGATGCCGGCCACGGCTGCGGAGGCGGAGTACGGCCGGGGTTTGCCGTCCGTGAATTGGGTGCGGACGATCGCGCTCATGCGTCCGGCACCAAGTAGCTACGGGACAATTGGTACATTCTTTGCCATTCCTCTTCGTACATGCCCAGGGATTTGGGTGTGGCTTTGGCTGGTTGGAAATCCCCGACCGGTTCAGGGAGTGAAGCAATCACGGTGCCGGCCCCTGCCTGAGGCCCAAGGGCCGTGTCCACCTGAGGGGGCACTTGCGGGGTGTCCGCGGCAGCCACGACGATTCGGTTGCCCCACTCGGCGCATCTCCGGGAGACAAGGTCGTTCCACAGGAAGTCGGGAACCGTGTTGCCCAGGCTAAGCACCACGGACGCTGCACCCCGTGGGGCGTCCCGGACAAGATCCAACACCTGGAGCGCCGTCCGCAGCGGAGGCTGCCCGCCGCCGTCGTACGTTCGAAGGATGCCACCTGCCCACGGCGCGTCAGTGACCACGGCAGGCCCCGCCGGGGCAGCCCAGTCCGCGTCCAACAATTCTTCGAGGAGCCGAAGTCCTGCTCCCGCTTCGGCTTCGGCACGGAGGACGGCAGAGCTGCCCTCTTCGGCTTCGAGCGGATCGGCACCAGCCGCGCACAGTGATCGGTAGGCGGCCTCCCTGATTTCACGGCCCTGGACGGCGATGCGTCGGCCCTGGTGGGAGATCGTTTCAGACATGCGCGTGTTCCTTCGTTGTATCCATGACGTCCGTGAACAGACGGGCCCAATTGCCGCCCATCACCGCGGCGATGGTGTGATCGTCAAGGCCCGTCGCGGCAAGGCCGTCGGTGAGCCGGGGGAAGTCCAGGGGACCGTTGAACCAACCCGGCCACGTTGGCCAGGTGGGCGCATTCTCCGGATCGCTCGGCTTCCAGCGGCCGTTACGCAGCCAACCGACAAACTCCTGATCCCACCCGCGGGTGCAGTCGCTGCCGATTCCCACGCTGGTGTGGCCGTATTGGTCCACCATCCGTGCCACCATCGTGCAGAAGCTTTCAACGGTGACGTGTTCGCCCCCGCTGACAGTGGGATAGAGGCAGCATCCAATAACGCCGCCGCGGTCCACCAAGGCCTGAATGACGTCGTGGGGTTTGTTCCGTGGCGTATCGAAGTACCAGAGCGGGTTGGAGTGCGTGACCGAGACGGGCACCGAAGACGCCTCAATGGCGTCGCGGCTGGTCCGGTATCCCACATGCGAGAGGTCAACGAGCATGCCTACCCGGTTCATCTCTCCCACGATGACGCGCCCGTAGCGGCTGAGGCCGGCGTCGTCGGCTTCGAAACAACCGCTGCCCAACAGGTTTTGGTTGTTGTATGTCAGTTGCGCAATCCGGACGCCGAGCCGGTGGAAGACTTCCACATAGCGGTAGTCATCCTCGAAGGGACTGGCGTTCTGGAAGCCAAGGAATACCGCGATCTTGTTCTGCTCCCTGGCTGATTCGATGTCGGCTCCGGCGGAAGCAAGGAACACCAGGTCCGCATTCCTGTTCACGAGTTCCAACCATTGGCCTATTGAACGAAGGGTGTCCGCCGCGTTTTCCCAGACAGCGCAGGTTGCATTCACGGCGTGGACACCACCCGTGCGCAGTTCTTCCAGGACGGGACGGTTCCAGTTGCTGATTTGCAGCCCGTCCACCACGGTCAATTGCTGGTGCAGGCTCACTGGTCCACCCCCGTCGGCGCCGTGGGGAACAGCCAATCGTCGTCGTCCGTTCCGTTGCGGATGTCCAGCGCGCGGGGAGCGCCGCTGAACAAGGTGACCCTCAACCAGTCGGTGGACTGCGGGCTGAAATTGTTCATGCCATAGGTGGCCAACTGGAAGCGCTGGGTGCTGAGGGGCAGGAACTCCCCATCGATCAGGCTGTCCCGCAACTCCCCGTACACGTAGGGCTGTGTCCGTTGCACGCGGGCAACTGCAAACCGGTGTGCTGGATGAGCCCTCAGGAAAGCGGTAACAGTGCTGCCGGCCGGAAACAGCTGGAGGTCGGCCATAAGGGCGCTGACGCGACGGGCAACATCCGTACAGTGCTCGGTCGCACCCAGGGGCTTGTCCGCACGGAGTCCACGCCGGGGCTCTTCATTGGCGGCGGACGAGAACCAGTAGAACCTGGTGCGCTCTTCGTCGGAGAAATCGTACTTTCGGACCCACGCGTAGTTGGACCGAAGGACCTCTGCGAGCGCTCCACAGGACATGGACGGATCGAGCGGTGCAGCGCCATCGGTCCGCAACATGGACTCAGCGGCTTCATCGAAGTCGGTTTGGAGTTCGATGACGATGGAGCCGAAGATTCCCCGCGCTTCCGGACTGAGGCCTGAAGCTCTTTCGTGCAGGAGCGCCAGGGCGGGTGCGGGTGGCTCTGTTGATCCGATGTACTGCCGCAACTCTCGCAGCAGTACCTGGAGCTGTGACCGAACTGTATCGGCAGGCAGGAAGGGGGCGGTGTGGAGTGCATGTTTTTCCGCGAGATGGCGGTCTGCCTTGGCCAACATCCCGGCAACCCGGCGCAGGTCCGGGTGGTCCGGGGCGTAATCGCGGCCCAGCCCAGCGGACAAGGGCACCTCCCGCAAGCGGCACCAGGCGTCCAGGTAGTCAGGATGGTTGACTACGAACGGCACCATTCCCAGCCCGGTGGCATTGCCCAAGCCGAGGTAGCGGCTCCATTGTTCATCCAGCGCAACCGCGGAACCACCCGCCGATACCGCCTTGGCACGGGCTACATGTTCAACCATGTCCATGCTGAGCTCCCGCAACAGCCACGCAGCCAGCATTTGCGATCGGTAGGGCACAGCCAAGGGATGGTCCGCCGGAATGTCCGCGAATTCCTTGAGCCCGAATTTGCCGTTGCCGTAGAACGCCGTGCTTCGGAGGAGGTAGGGGCTGGGCCCAACAACGTCCACATCCGGCTGGGTTCCTGTGGCCAGGCAGTCACTGACATAGTCGAAGAATCGAGCGCTTCGGTTCGCCCTGGTCAGGATGATGGCATCCGGGTCGAGGCGGCCACGTTCCTGCACGGGCACGTTGATCCGCAGCTCTTCTTCGCGTTCAGCAGTGAGGCTTCCTTCGATGAGCGCGGCCGTCACATCCCAGGCATCCGCAATCACCCGGTCTGTGCGCTCGCTTTCTTCCAGCGTGCGGCAGAAGGCGATGAAGGTCAGTTGCCGTCCTTCGGCTTCCACCGTGTACACCACGGTGCCCCTGGCATCAGGGTCCAGATCCATGCGGGTCCTTGTTACATCCCACTTGCGCGTCGCGGCCCGTCGGAGCATGGTGCGGGCAAAACTGTGCCGCGTTGCCCAGGCACCGTTCATGTCGGTACTGGACAGCACCTCTTCGGCTGGGCGAAGCTTCTGAACCGTTCGTTCGTCCTGGAGTGTCATGGTTATGCCTTCTCCGGTGCCAGGCGGAGGTACGCCGTCTTCTCGTGCGTAAAGAAGGCCGCGGCGGCAGAACTGTTCTGTTCACGCGGACCTGCGAACGTGGAGTCCTTCATCCCACCAAACGGGGCATGGAGTTCAGACCCCGTGGAGGGCGCGTTGACTTTCACGAGGCCTGCGTCAAGGAAGGCAACGCACTGCCTGGCTGCCCGTTCGTCGCTGGTGAAGACCGACGCCGTAAGGCCGAAATCGGTGGCGTTGGCCAGGGCAATGGCTTCGTCGAGCGTTGCGGCACGGAGGACGGTGACCACCGGGCCAAATACTTCTTCGCGACAGATCGTCATGGCAGCCGGGCCGGCCAGGACAGTCGGCCGCACGTAGTAGCCGTCCCTTGCCGGAGCCTGGGACTGTGCCGGCTCCTCGGCTTGGGCGAGGATCTCGCCACCTTCACTAAGTGCTTTCCCAATCGCGGCGTTGATCTCGTCGCGGGCCGAAGCGGAAACCACTGGGCCTATCTGGGTCGAGGGGTCACTGCCGGGACCCAGGACCAGGGCCGAAACTTTCTCCTTCAGTTTGGACAGGAACTCCCCATGACCGTCCCCTACGAGAATGATCCGCCGGGTTGCTGTGCATTTCTGGCCCGTGGACCCCATCGCCGCGTTTACTGCGCTGGACGCGGCCAGCTCAGCGTCGGCATCGGGCAGGACGAGTGTTGCGTTGTGACCGCCAAGTTCCATCTGCAGTTTGGCGCCGCGTCCGCAGACGATTCCGCGGATGCGATGCCCCACTGCCACCGATCCGGTGAATGTCACCCCGGCCACGGAGGGATGGGCAACCAGCTCGGAGCCCAACTGCCCGGGACCAAGAAGCAGGTTCACGACGCCGGCAGGCACACCGGCCTCCCTGAGGATGTCCGTCAACAGGACCGAGACGCCTGGAGTATTGCTCGCGGACTTCCACACCACGGTGTTGCCGTGCAGCAGGGCTGGAGCGATCTTCCAGGCAGGAATCTGCAGGGGAAAGTTCCAGGGCGTGATCACTCCGACGACGCCAAGCGGACGCCGAACAGTGACGATCCGCTCGTCAGGATGGCTTGAAGGGTACTCAGTCCCCACCGGGTTCCGCGCGGAGGCACCGTGGTAATCAAAGGTGTCCGCGGAAGCGTCCACTTCCATTCGGGACTCCGCCAACGTTTTACCGTGCTCCGCGGTCATCAATTGCGCCATCTCTTCGCGGCGTTCCCTGATCAGGGCAGCTGCGGTCGCCAGGACGCGTCCTCGGGCCAGAATTCCCAGCCGGTCCCAGTCCGGGCCCGCCGAAGCAGCTGCCTGGAGGGCCTGGGCCAGCTCGGTGGAGCCGGCTTGGTGATATGTGGTGACGGCTTCGTCCGGCGCAGCAGGGTTGAAGCTGGACGCTGCTTCACCGGTGCCTTCAACCCAGCTTCCATTGATGAAACTGCTGGCTGGCTTGGTCATGACGGGCATTCGTTTACCTCTTGGATGTGTTGATGTGTGACTGTCCTCACGATCAACGGTAGCCCCGGACACGCATCCACTGAAGTATCTATTTGGCGCACATCAATATGCGTTTAGTCTTGTTTGCATGAACCTTCGTCGCTTGGAGCTTTTCGTCGCAGTGGCGGAAGAATTGCACTTCAACAGGGCCGCCGAGCGGCTTCACATGGCACAACCGCCATTGAGCCAACAGATCCGGAAGCTCGAGGAGGAATGCAAGGCCCAACTCTTCGTGCGGAACTCACGCAACGTGCAACTCACCGCCGAAGGCGAACTGCTCCTAAAACATGCCAGGAAGCTCCTCACCCAATACGGCACCATGACGGCAGCCATGAGGCAGGCGCGGGACGGCGAGATTGGCAGGCTGCGTCTGGGCTTCGTCTCTTCGGCGGCCATCTCCGCATTGCCTCCCGTGGTTCGTGAACTCCGGTCCACGTGGCCAGGCATCGACCTCGAACTTCGCGAGGAAACCACCGACGCGCAGATCGACCTGATCAACGCCGGAGCCTTGGACGTCGGGATCGCCCGGGAAGTCCGCACCGTTCCGGGCCTGAGCACAACGTTGCTCCAAAACGAACGCTTGGTCCTGGCTGTCGCCGCCGACCACACGCTCGCAGCCCGCACCTCGGTTTCACTTGCCGAACTGAAGGGAGAGAAGTTCATCGCCTTTCCGCGGGACCGGATTTCGCGGCTGTTCGACCACATTGCCGCACTGCTTCACGCCGCCGACGTCGAATTCACCCTTGCCCAACAAGCTGTTCAGTTCCCCACCATCCTGGGCCTGGTGGCCGCCCACCTTGGCATCGCGGTGGTTCCTGAGTCGCTTCGGGCCTACACCATTCCGGGCCTTGCCTACGTGGATATCGAGGATGCTTCGGCGGTCTCCCGCGTGAGCCTGATTTACAGCACCGACATGGCTGAATCGCCACTTGTTGCCAAGGTGAGGCAGGCCTGCGAGGAATCCCTGGATACTGTCGGACCCGCCGGGCACCGTTGATCAGTCCCTGGGCCAGTGACAGGATGGGCGGATGGCTATCGAAGTCCGCCCCGCCACGGTATTCGACGACGTCAAGACGATGGTCGGCCCCAAGAACCCCGGCTCCAACGTGTGCTGGTGCCTGAGCTACCGGATCCCGTCCAAGCTGAACCAGTCACTCCAGAAGCAGGAGCGCGGAAAGTACGTGGAGAAGCTGGTGGCCGAGGATCCGCCTCCCGGGGTGCTGGCGTACGACGGCGACGAGGTAGTTGGGTGGGCGGCCGTCCACCCGCGTGCGGACACCGGTTTCGCTACGAACCGCAAGATCCCGCACGTGGACGACTCCGAGGTCTGGTCCGTGTGGTGCATCCGCGTGCGGCCGGGCCATCGCGGAAAGGGCATCTCGCACCATCTGTTGGCCGGAGCCGTTGAGATGGCACGCAAGTACGGCGCCCCGGCCATCGAGGGATACCCGGTGGACAACAAGGGCGGCAAAGTGGACCTCACCATGGCCTACGTTGGTACGCGTAGGCTCTTCGAGAAGGCCGGGTTCAGGAAAGTCGCAGAAACGACGTCCGTGCTCAACGGCTTCCCGAGGGTCCTGATGCGCTTGGACCTCTTCTAACGCCCCCAACTAGGTCGCATTTGTGCGCGTTATGAGGGCTCAAAACGCGCACTTCTGCGACTCAGTTGGGTCAGGATCCCTGCAAGCGGGCGCCCAGCCGGTGGGCTTCCTCGAGCAGCAGCTTGCCCATGAATTCCTGGCGCTCCGGCCGGAACCGCGGCTCGATCCCCGTCAGCGACAACGCCCACGCGGGTTGGCCCTGCCGGTCGAATACTGCAGCCCCCATCCCCCAACTTCCCTCGAGGACCAGGCCCGGGTTGACGGAGTAGCCGGCCAGGCGGGTCCGTTCAAGGTTGCCCCTCACAACATCCGCCGGATGCCCCACGGCAAAGTCGCCGGCATGCGCGGCCCAGTCCGCCAGCAAGGAATCCTGCTCTTCCGGGGCCAGGAAGGCCATGATCGCAGTCCCCGCGGAAGCCACGCCCAGCGGGAAGCGGACCCCTTCATGCAGCACGAAGGACCGCACCGGGAAAGAGCCTTCTTCGCGCAGCACGCAGACCGTTTCGTCGCCACGGCGGATAGAGAAGAACGCGCTCTCGCCGGTTTCGGCGGCAAGCCGGCGCAGTGAGGGCCGGGCGAGGTCCTCCAGCGGGAACCGGGCAGCGGAGACAGATCCCAGCAGGAAAATCTCGGGTCCCAGGACCCACTTCCCGGCAGCCGAATCGTGCTCCACCAGCCCTTCCGCCGCCAGCGATGTGAGCAGGCGATACGCCGTGGGCCGGGTGAGCCCGGACTCCCTGACCAGGCCGGCGAGGGACATTCCGGTCGGCTTGCGGCCCACCAAACGCAGCAGGGCAGCAACGCGCCCCACCACCTGGGCGCCCTGGACTGGATTCGCCGACTTCTGAAGGGCCATGAGAGAACCTCACCAACTTTCATCCACAATATGGACACCTATCACCTTATCGTCCACAGCGTGAGGCAGGAAACCCTGAGCCCGTTGCCCCGAACCCAGACAAATCCTAGAGTCAGAAACCAGGAAGCAACGTCCACAAAGTGGATATCCCCGCAACTCAAGGAGGAGTTAGTACATGTCCAAATTGCAGGAGAAGGCAACCCAAGCGCTCCAGGACCTGTTGGCAGATGGCCAGACCATCGCCGTCGGAGGTTTCGGCCTGAGCGGCATCCCGGCCGACCTGATCGACGCCGTCCGCGAGTCGGGCGTCAGGGACCTCACCATCGTCTCCAACAACATGGGCATCGACGGCAAGGGCCTCGGAGTCCTCATCGAGGCTGGCCAGGTCCGGAAGGTCATCGCCTCTTACGTTGGCGAGAACAAACTGTTCGCCGAGCAGTACCTCGCGGGCAAACTCGAAGTCGAGTTCACGCCGCAAGGCACGCTCGCCGAACGCCTCCGCGCGGGCGGCGCCGGCATCCCTGCCTTCTACACCCGCACCGGGGTGGGAACCCTGGTTGCCGAGGGCAAGCCGCATGAAGAGTTCGACGGCGTGACCCACGTCCGCGAGCGCGCCATCACCGCGGACATCGCCTTGGTCCACGCCCACACCGCGGACACCGATGGCAACCTCGTCTACCGATACACCGCGAGGAACTTCAACCCCGTGGTCGCCACGGCGGGCAAGGTGACCATCGCCGAGGCGGAAGTGATCGTGCCCTTGGGCGAACTGGACCCCGACCACATCGTGACCCCGGGCGTCTATGTCCAGCGGCTCGTCCAAGCGAGCAACAGGGTCAAGGACATCGAACAGCGCACGGTCCGCCAGCGCCTTGAAACCGCAGCCGTCCAAGCAGACTAAAGGAGCACACACCATGGCATGGACACGTGACCAGATGGCCGCCATCGCGGCCCAAGAACTCAACGACGGCGACTACGTCAACCTCGGCATCGGCATCCCGACGCTCGTAGCCAACAACCTGCCCGACGGCGTGCGGGTGGTCCTCCAGAGCGAAAACGGCCTGCTCGGAATGGGCCCGTTCCCGTACGAGGGCGAGGAGGACGCCGACCTCATCAACGCCGGCAAACAGACCGTCACCATCAACCCCGGCGGCAGCATCTTCGACTCGGCAACCTCCTTCGGCATGATCCGTGGCGGCCACGTGAAAGTGGCCATCCTGGGGGCCATGCAGGTCTCGGGCAGCGGCGACCTCGCCAATTGGACCATCCCGGGCAAGATGGTCAAGGGCATGGGCGGTGCCATGGACCTCGTCGCGGGCACGCCCCGAGTGGTGGTCCTGACCGAGCACAACGCCAAGGACGGTTCGGCCAAGATCGTCAGCGAATGCACGCTCCCACTCACGGGGCTGAAGTGCGTGGACCGGATCATCACGGACCTCGCCGTTTTCGATATCGTGCCTGATGAAACGCACGACGACGGCACGCGGCTGCTGCTGACCCGCCTCGCCCCGGGCGTCACTGTCGAGGAGCTGCGCGGCAAGACGGACGCGCAGTTCACCGTCGCGCTGGACGCAGAAGCACACACCCTGGAAGGAGCCAACGCATGAGCCTCAAAGACCAATTCGGCAAGGACATCCTGCTCACGGGCTGGGGCCACAGCAAGTTCGGCAAGCTCAGCGATGAGTCCCTGGAGACGCTGATTGTCCAGGTAGCCGGCGAAGCCATCAACAACTCCGGGCTGGACCCCAAGGACATCGACGAGATCTACCTTGGCCAGTTCAACTCCGGCATGCAGCCCCTGGGATTCACGTCGTCCCTCGCCCTGCAGTTCTCGGCAGACCTGGCCAACGTTCCCGCCACCCGCACGGAAAACGCCTGTGCCTCCGGCTCGGCCGCCTTCCAGCAGAGCGTCAAAGCAATCCTCGCGGGAACGGCCCGGAACGTGCTGGTGATCGGTGCCGAAAAGATGACCGACGCCGGTGCAGACGTTGTGGGGGCGGCCCTCCTGGGTGCCTCCTACGAGATGGCAGGCAAACCCTCAACCACGGGCTTCACGGGCCTCTTCGCCGAGGTGGCACAGCACTACGACAAGCGCTATGGCTCCTCGATGAGCAGCCCAGGCTTCGAGGCCGGCCTCGGCGACGTCCTCGGCTCCATCTCGGCCAAGAACCACCGCAATGGCATGGACAATCCGTACGCCCAGATGCACCGCGACTTCGGCGAGGAGTTCTGCCGGACCATTTCCGAGAAGAACCCGATGGTGGCCGATCCCTTGCGCCGCACTGACTGTTCGCCGGTTTCGGACGGTGCTGCCGCCGTCGTACTGTCCACAAAGGCAACCGGCGGCGCAACCGCAGCCGTGCGCCTGGCTGGTTTCGGCCACGCGAACGACTTCTTCCCCGCGGAGAAGCGCGACCCCACCGAGTTCGCGGCCACACGGGCCTCGTGGGAGCGGGCGTTCGCCATGGCGGGTGTGGGCGTGGAGGACCTTGATTTCGCCGAGGTGCACGACTGCTTCACCATCGCCGAACTCATCATGTACGAGGCCATGGGCCTGGCACCGCGCGGCGAGGGTTCCAGGGCCATCAAGGAGGGCTGGGTCTACAAGGACGGCAAGCTGCCCGTCAACGTGTCCGGCGGTCTGAAGGCGAAGGGCCACCCTGTCGGCGCCACAGGTGTATCGCAGCACGTCATCGCGGCCATGCAGCTGAGCGGCACAGCCGGTGACATGCAACTCGGCAATGCCCGCCGCGGTGCGGTCCAGAACATGGGCGGCGTGGGCATCGCCAATTACGTGAGCGTCCTCGAAGCGCTCTAGCACCCAACTGGGTCGCAGTTCGCGTCGTTCCCAGCGCTGGGAACGACTCGAACTGCGACCCACTTGGGTCAGCGGTTCCGAATCAAAGCCGCGATCTCCGTGAAGCCGAGCCGCTCCGCATTCTGCAGGGCGGTCCTGCCTTGGGGATCACTGATGTCCGGATCGGCCCCGGCCGCGAGCAACTGCCGGACCACGTCCTGCTGGTTCGGGCCGCCGTTGTTGAGCAGGATCGCTTCCTGCATGGCGGTCCAGCCCAGGTTGTTCACGTGGTTCACGGGCACCCCGGCGGCGATGAGGATCCGAACCGTGTCCGTATGCCCATGCTCGCTCGCCGGGATCAGGGCCGTGCCGCCGTACCGGTTGATGCTGCGGACGTCGGCCCCGGCGTCCAGGGTCAGTTGCAGGACCTCGTTGAACCCCTCCGCCCCTGCGTAGAGGAACGCGGAGTCCTGGATGGCGTCCTTCGCGTTGACGTTGCCGCCAGCGGCGATCAGCTCACGGACGCGGGCGGGATCGTTGGCTTTGGCTGCGAGGATCAGGAGCCGGTCGGTTTCCATCTGTGCCTCCGGTGGCAGTTTCGGCGGCACAGCAGCGGACGACGACGCCGGGCCGGGACCCGCGCTCGACGCCGGGGCCGTCGGGGCTGCTTGGGTGGTGGCCGCGCTGGGAGGCGACGGCACCGCCGTCGAGCCTTCCGGGCCAGGTGCCGTAATCGGCGCACAGCCGGCCACGAGCCCGGCGAGCACTATCGCCGAACCCACGGCCAAGCCGCGCAGGTTCCACATGCTCATACGCTACTTCGCTGCGCCCAAGGCGTCGGCACCAGCGGTTGCGCAGGCCTCGTCGAGGGCACCGTCGGGGGCTCCGCCGACGCCGATACCGGCCACGGAAACACCGTTCACCTTCAGCGGCACGCCGCCGGCGAGGAAGAGGGTGCCGGGGAGGTCGGCGATGGACGGGCCGTTGCCGTTGATCCGCTTGGCCAGTTCGCTGGTGGGAGCACCGAAGGCGGCCGCGGTGTAGGCCTTCTGCTTGGCGGCTTCGATGGTGTGCTCGGCCGCGTTGTCTCCGCGGAGCAATGCCTGGACGGTGCCGAAGCGGTCAACCAGGGCTACCGTGACGAACGGAAGCTTGTCCGCCTGGCACTTGGCGAGCGCAGCATTTACGGCCTTGCTTGAGGCCCCCACGGTGATGCGGTTCTGCGCGACGACGTTTTCGGGCGCAGGCTGGACGTCCGCCGGAACCTTGGCCGCGGCGACGGCAGGAGCAGCCTCGGGGGCAACTGCGTTGGCCACAGCCGTGATCCCGCCAGTGAGCAACAGTGCTCCGGCAGCGGCGGCGGCAATCATCTTGTTGGACTTCTTCACGGAGTTCTCCTGGTAGTAAGCATCGTGTACATCTCCATGCTTCCGCGCGGGCTCCCAAGCCACATCGGCCAGCCGCCGGTCCGTGCCTCATCCATTCCGTCGGAGGTATCAGCCAAAAGGTGGAGAGACCTGCAACGCCGCGGGACCTAGCATGGAAAGAGCGCCCTCAACCGAACGGGAACCATCCATGACACCTGCCCCCAAGCCGCCGGCCGACGGCCACCTGGATGGTCGCATCGATGTGGTGGTCCATCTCGGTTTCGCCGTGCTCATGGTGGCTTCGGGTGTCCGGTACGTGATGCGCCACTCCCCCGCCGACAATCTCTGGACTGTGGCCCTGGCCGCAGCCGTTTGTGCCCTGTACGCGGCAACGGCCCTCCTTGCCCGGCGAATCCGCGGCCCATGGCTTCCCTGGATGATCGCGTTGCTCGCAGCCTGGGCCGCCCTGGTCATCGTGGCACCGAGCTTCGCGTGGTGCTCCCTCGCCATCTTCTTCCTCAGCCGCAGCGTCTTCCGCGGCTGGCCGGCGTATGTTGCCGGTGGCGCCACGGCGGCCGCTACCGCCGTCGGGCTTTTCCGCATGAGTGACCGGACCGACGTCGCCATGCTGCTGGGGCCGCTCGCTGCCGGCGCCTTGCTCACCCTGGTCTACGACAAGATCGAACGCGACGCGGCGCTGCAGCGAAAGCTCTTCGCAGAGGTGACAAGAACCCAGGACCAGCTTGCCGCGAGCGAGCGGGCTGCTGGAATTGCCGCCGAGCGCGAGCGCGTTTCCCGCGAAATCCATGACACCGTGACCCAGGGCCTGGCCAGCAGCCTGTTGCTGTTGGAGGCTACGCAGCGGTCGTGGCCCCAGCCGTCCGCCCGGGACGATCTGTTCAAGGCCACGGAGCTCCTTCGGAGGAACCTCGCCGATACCCGCAGCCTGGTCCATGAGCTCTCGGCGCCGGGCCTCGAAAGGGATGCCCTTGAAGACGCTTTGGAACACGCGGCCCGGCAATACGTCCCAGCCATCAACGTCCAGGTCACCGGCGAGCCCCGGCCCGTCCCAGCGGAGGTCCGGCACACGCTGCTGCGCGTCACCCAAAGCGCCGCGGCCAATATCGGCCTGCATGCCGACGCGAAACACGCCAGCGTGACGCTGGGCTACTTGCCGGATGCGGTCACCCTGGACGTGTACGACGACGGCCGCGGCTTTAATCCCGCGGCGGTACCGGCGCCTTCGGAAGCCGGAGGGTACGGATTGCGGGCCATGCGGCAGCGCGTCGAACAGCTGGGCGGACAATTGTCCGTAGAAAGCGCCCCCGGCGAAGGGACCATCATCGGGGCGCATATGCCGTTGACTGCAACCGAGGAGAACCAGTGACCACCATTTCCGTACTCCTCGTGGACGATCACACGGTTGTCCGGAGCGGACTCAAGGCGCTGCTCGGCACCCAAGCGGACATCGCCGTCGTTGCCGAAGCGGCGTCAGGCGAGGAAGCCCTCCAAGCCGCGGAAGAGCACGCTCCGGATGTGATCCTGATGGACCTGGCGATGGGCGCCGGCATGGACGGAATCGAGGCCATCAAGCAGGTACGGCAACGCAATCCGCGGCAAGCCATCATCGTGTTCACCACCTACGATTCGGACGCAGACATCGTCCGGGCCGTCGACGCGGGAGCCATGGGATACCTGCTCAAGGACGCGGCACCGGAGGAAATCTTTGCCGCCGTCCGCGGAGCCGTGCAGGGCAAGAGCGTCATGAGCGCCCCCGTGGCTTCGAGGCTCTTCCAGCAGCTCCGCAACCCCGACGACATCCTCACTCCACGCGAAGCGGAATTGCTCAGCCTCCTCACCCAGGGCCTCAGCAACCGCGACCTGGGCAAGCGGCTCTTCATCTCCGAAGCGACCGTCAAGACACATCTGGCCCACATCTACGCCAAGCTCGGCGTGGAGACCCGGGCCGCCGCCATCGCCACAGCAATCCGGCGCGAGGGAATGCGCTGAGTTTCCCCTCCCCCAGCTATATCTACGGCAAGGCCATTGGATTAAACTGTCGCTATGTCCGACGCCTCAGGACGCAAGATGTTCAAGCATTCCGGAACGGCACTCCTGTTCCGCGGGATCCTGGCTGTGCTGTTTGGCTTCATCATCGCAGCGCTGCCCGTGGCAACGGTGTTCGCCCTGGTGTTCGTATTCGGCGTCTTCGTGATCGTTGATGGACTCACCAACGTTGCCCATTACTTCTACGATCCTTCGCGTCACTCACGGTGGTCCCTCATTGGCGGCTTCATCTCGATAGCGGCCGGCTTGGTCGCTGTCTCATGGCCGGGCATGACCGCATCAGCGCTCGCTGTCCTGATCGGATTGTGGGCACTGATCCTGGGAGTCTCCGAAATCATCCTGGCCTTCTCTGCCCGGAGCACCATGAGCGGCTGGCCCGTCTGGCTGCTCACCGGCGTGGTCACCGCCCTCTTTGGACTCCTGGTGATCGTCAATCCGGGCCTCGGGTTCCTGGCCATGGCGGGCTTCCTGGCAGCGTTTGCCGTCATTGCCGGGCTGCTCTTGATCGTGTGCGGAATCAGGCTCCGCCGGGGTGCTGCGGCCACCAGGCTCTACGCCCACTGACGTCTCCCGGCCAGTCGCAATCCTTTCGGAGGGGATGCGCCCGGCCCCAAGTTCGGTAAGTTAGTGGCTGTGAAGATAGCTACCTGGAACGTGAACTCCCTCCGTGCCCGCGCCGACCGCGTGGAAGCCTGGCTTGAGCGCAGCGACTGCGATGTCCTGGCCATCCAGGAGACCAAGTGCAAGGACGACAACTTCCCGTGGGAGCTGTTCGAGCGCATGGGCTACGAGGTTGCCCACTTCGGCGTGAACCAGTGGAACGGCGTAGCCATCGCCTCCCGCGTAGGCCTCGAAGACGTGGAGCGTACGTTCGTTGACCAGCCGGCGTTCGGCAAGGCCGGCAAGGATCCCGCCCAGGAAGCCCGCGCCATCGCGGCAACGTGCGGCGGAATCCGTGTGTGGAGCCTCTATGTGCCCAACGGCCGCTCGCTGGACGACGAACACATGCCGTACAAGATCAAGTGGCTCGAGGTCCTCCGCGGCCAGGCAGCCGAGTGGGTACAGTCCGATCCGAACGCCCAGATTGCGCTCATGGGCGACTGGAACATCGCTCCGTTCGACGACGATGTGTGGGATATCCAGCTTTTCCGCGACAACAACTTCACCCACGTCAGCGAACCGGAGCGCGCCGCGTTCCACGCGTTCGAGACCGCCGGGTTTACCGACGTCGTACGGCCTTACACTCCGGGTCCGGGTGTCTACACGTACTGGGACTACACCCAGCTGCGCTTCCCCAAGAAGGAAGGCATGCGCATAGACTTCTGCCTCGCCTCGGCGCCTTTGGCCGCGCGGGTCACGGGTGCGTCGATCGACCGCGAGGAACGCAAGGGCAAGGGCGCCTCGGACCACGCTCCCGTGATCGTGGAACTCGCAGACTAACCACCCGCTGACTCGGACGAAAGGGGCTGGCCGGACATGAGTGGAAACCTGTACAGGGGCCAGGCCGGCCTGCCCTTTTCCTCGTCCCTGCGCATCTACGAGCCCCTCGAGGCGTTTCCAGCGGAACAGCAGCGCCAACTCGTGGCGGACAGCGGCAAGATCGCTTCCCGGGCCGCCGTCGAGGATGCGGAGCTGCAAGCCTCGCTTGGACGCATCACGCGCTCCGGCGGCGATCCCTTCCCCACCGGACGGACCGATCTGGTGCGCATGACCCGCGTTCCCAACGGCCGGCACGCCGCACCGGAGGGTTCGGGTGGGGAAACGCGGAATGACGACGCCGGACGGCTGCTTTACTGCCCCAGCCAACTGGTGATTCGGGCCGGTTTGGCGGCCAATGCCCTGATGGATGGGGTGCACAGCCCGCTTGCCGACCTGCTGATTCCCGTCTCACAGCGGGACAAGCACCAGGTCCGGATCGACCGCATCAACGCCGGCGACGACGCCAAACGCGTCCACACCCGCGCCTCCACTTGGGGTATTCCCTTCAGTTGGTTCTCGCTGTTTGCGGAGTCGGACCGCAAGGACGTGGTGGAATCGGACGGGCACATCGTCACCGTCCGGGTGTGGACTCCCCTCACCGACGCCCTGGACCGGGCACGCTTTGCCGTGGCCCACTTGGCCTTGGCTGCTCCGGACCTGGACATGCTGGACGACCTCACGCAGCTCACCGAGTGGCTGGAACTTTTCCACGTCCAGTCCATGGTGGAGTTGGACTACGGAGCTGTGGCGGACAAGGTCTATCCGGACGAATCCCCCATGGATGTGCGCTTGGGCATTGAGTGCCTCGCCGAAGGGGACATGACGGGGGCCGCGGCAGCGTACCGTCGCCTTGCCTCGCGCTGGATCCCGATCCGGCAGTTGGCGCGGGCTTCCTGAGTCTTCTGCCTTAGCGGCAGGGCGGCGCCGTGGTCTCGCGGACTATCAGTTCATGCGGCGCAACCTGGGAGCGGACAGCACCGGCATGGCCGTCCAGTTCGTCCAGGAGCATCTTCGTTCCCAGTTCCGCCTGGTTGTCCGGCCTTTGGCCAACGGTGGTCAGGCCAAGCGAAGCCGAGAAGTCATGGTCGTCGATGCCGATCACCGAGAGGTCTTCGGGCACCCGCACCCCGTGCCGTGCGGCTTCGAAAATCACTCCCATGGCCATCTCGTCCGACGAGCAGAAGATCGCCGTCGGCTTCCGGCCGGGCTGGCTCCAGAGCCGGCTGAAAGCCTGCTGGCCACTGGCGACGGTGAAATCTCCCCATTCGTCCCATTCAGGGCGGACTTCAAGACCGGCGTCGGACATCACTTCCTGGAAGGCGCGGATCCGGACCCGGGGAACGTCAAAGTTCAGGTCCGTTTCGTCGTCACCATGCAGCAAAGCGATGTCCTTGTGCCCCAGATCCAGCAGGTGCCGGACGGCCGTTGATGCAGCGTCGTAATCGTTGATGCCTATGTACGCGCAGTCTTCGACGTGCCCACCGACCACCACCAGCGGTATGTCGATCTTGTGGAGGTGCTCCAACTCTTCCTCGCTGAGCGCCATGCACAACACCAGGAGGGCATCGATCTGCTTGTAGACCATGGTAGAGCTGAACAGCCGCTCGCGGTTGCTGCCATGGCCACCAAGGTTGAACAGGGAGAGGTTGTACTTGCGGGAGTGCAATTCCCGGTCGGCTCCCTCAATGGCCTTGGAGAAGAACCACCGGCTCACGAAGGGCGCCAGGACTCCTATGGTCCGGGTCCGCCCGGTGGCCAGGCCCGAAGCCGAGGATGAGGCAACATATCCCAGCGAGGCCGCGACTTCCAGGATCTTTTCGCGCGTGGCGGGCGAGACCCTGGGCAAGCCCCTGACAGCGCGGGAGACAGTCGCCGTGGAGACCCCGGCAGCGGCTGCGACGTCCTCGATGCTGACGCCCGTATGGCCACCGCGCTGGGCCCGTTCGTTCGTTTTAGCCACTAAAGCCCCCTCATTAGGTGCATGCCGAAGGCCGAGGGCTCCTCCCAGACGGCGTCTTTTAGCCTATCCGTCCGTGTGCCCTTCGCCGATTTCGCACGGCTTGATGTCGACCCACTGTTAAGTTGAGGTGCTGTTCAGATGATGGCGCGCCCTAATTGATGCGCCGTGAGGTCCTTTCGGGAAGCTTGCGGCGAAGCCGGATCATGCCCCACAACGCAAGCACGGACGCGAGGAGGCCCAGGGCCCAGCCCAGAGCGGGCTGGGACGTAAGCTCCATGTACACAGTGACGGCCAGGAGGACCAGCGTCCAGAAACCCAGCAGCCCGATGATGATGTCGAAGTCCTCGCCCGAGCGTATGCGCTTGGTTTCGGGATCGGCCTTGCGGGCTGCTGCGGCTTCCTGCCGTCGGCTGGCTGAACTGCTCACTTCACCGCACCTGCCGTGAGGCCGGCAACGATCTTGCGCTGGAAGACGAGCACCAGGATCACCAGCGGAATGGTGACGATGGTTCCGGCCGCCATAACCGCGGTGTACGGCTCCTGGTGAGGCTGGGCACCGGCGAACGAGGCGATGGCCACGGTGACGGTCTTCGTTGAGTCATTCGACAGCTGGCTGGCGATCAGGAACTCGTTCCATGCCGAGATGAACGCCAGGATGGCCGTGGTGAACGTGGCCGGAGCCGCGAGCGGAAGGATCACCTTGCGGAAGGCCTGGCCCTGCGTGCAACCGTCAATACGGGCTGCTTCTTCAAGTTCCCACGGCATCTCGCGGAAGAACGAGGTCAGCGTGTACACCGTCAGCGGAAGCACGAAGGAGATGTTTGGAATGATCAGCGCCTGGTAGGTACCCATCCAGCCGATGTTGGTGAAGAGCTGGAAAAGCGGGGTAACCAAGGCAACGCCGGGGAACATCGAGGCGCCCAGGATGAAGCCCAACACGATGAACTTGAACCGGAAGTTCAAGCGCGCGAGGGCGTAGGCCGCGAAAACGCCAACCAGCAGGGCAACCAGGGTGGTCACGGCACCGACGATCAGGCTGTTGGCGAGGTTCCGGCCGAAGTGGTTGCCCAGGCTCTCATCGAACACCGTGGCGAAGTTGTCCCACGTAACGTGCGTGAAGAACGGCGTGGTGTCGAAGGTATAGCCGACGTCGCGGAACGCAGTAACGATCATCCAGTAGAACGGCGCAAGGCACCAGATAAGGATGACGGCGGCACTGACGTACGTACGGAAGCTTGCCCAGTCAAAGGGCCGCTTGGGACGTTCGGTGGAGGAGGATGTGGCCCGCGTGGCTGTAGCTGTGCTCATCTCACTTGGCCTTTCCGGAAGATGTGGCTGCACCCACGGCGTTCGCTCCAAGGAAGCGGACGAAGATGAAGGCCACGAGGAAGATGACTATGAAGGTGATGGTGGATAGCGCCGCCGCGGAGTTGAACCCTTGCCGGATTTGTTGGACCACCAGGATGGACAGCGTGGTTGTGCCGTTCGCGCCCTGGGTCATGATGGCCGGAAGGTCGTACATGCGGAGTGCGTCCAGCACACGGAACAGGATGGCAACCATAAGCGCGGGCTTGACCAGCGGCAGCGTGATCAGACGGAAGCGCTGCCAGGTTGACGCGCCGTCCACCTTGGCTGCCTCGTAGACCTCATCCGGGATCAATTGCAGACCGGCGAGGATCAGCAGGGCCATGAAGGGGGTGGTCTTCCATACATCGGAGATCACGATTGCCCACTTTGCGGGCCATTCGGAACCGGTCCAAAGGATCTGGGTGCCGAACAGTTTGTTGGCGATGCCTTCGAAGGCGAAGATGAAGAACCACAGCTTGGCCGTAACGGCGGTGGGGATGGCCCACGGAACCAGGACGGCTGCGCGGATAAGGCTCCGGCCGCGGAAAGCACGCGCCATGATGATGGCCATCCAGAAGCCGAGGACCGTTTCAAAGGCCACGGTGACTACGGTGAAGAAGAACGTGGTTCCCATGGAGTCCCAGAATTGGGATCCGAGGGTGCCGGGAGGACACGCAACAGCGCCGCCTCCGGGAGCTGTACATTGCTGGGCCAGCCAGTGGACGTAGTTGTCGAAGCCTGCCGGACCGCCCTCGGAGAAGAACCCTGTGGCCGGATCGAGGCCCGAGTCCTTTTGGAAGGACATGATGATGGCGTTGACCACCGGGTAGATGATCACGACCGCCAGGAGGATCAGTGACGGCGCCAAGAGCGTGTACGCCCAGCGACCCTGCGTAACTTGCTTGCGGTCGGCGCTTTCGCGCCCGGGCATCTTATGTTCGGCAGCCGTCGTCGTCTGCGGTTTTTGTAATTCTGTTGACATGACAAGACTCCTGTCAGGGAGAAGGCCGTTGCCGGAGTCCGGCCGTCCGCCCGCGGGGGCAGACGGCCGGACCAGGGCCCGGGTGGTTACTTGGCTCCGGCCGACTCAATTGCCGCCTGCATGTCGGAGATCGCCGAGTCGACGGATTTCTCTCCCTTGAGGGCAGCGTAGGCGTTGTCCTGAACAGCCTTGGTGACTGCCGGGTAGAACGGCGTCACGGGGCGCGGTACGGCGTTCTCGATGGAGGTCTTAAGAACCGGCAGGTAAGGCAGCTTGGCAACGAGTTCCTGATCGTCATACAGCTTGGTCAGGACGGGAGCCAGGGAGCCCTGCGTTGCGTAGAAGCGCTGGGTTTCCTCGCTGGCAATGTACTTGATGAAGTCCGTCACCGTCGCCTTGTTCTTGGAGTAGACGCTCATGGCGATGTTGTGGCCACCGAGCGAGGAGGCACCGGGGCCGTCCTTGCCGGGAAGCGGAGCCATCTTGAACGTGTCCTTCACTGTGGAGGAACCATCAGTCTTGGCGAGGTTGTAGACGTAGGGCCAGTTGCGGTGGAAGAGGAGCTTGCCGGCTTCAAAGGCTTGGCGTCCTTGTTCTTCCTGGAAGGTGATGGCCTCGGTGGGGATGTTGCCATCCTTGTACGCCTGGACCAGGTTGTTGAGGCCGGCCTTGGCTTCAGCGGAGTTCACCGCGGCTTTGCCGGAGTCGTCAACGATCTTGCCGCCTGCGGAGTTGATGGCTTCTGCCGCGTTAACCGTGAGGCCCTCGTACTTCTGGAACTGGCCTGCGTAGCAGCCAATGTTGTTCTGCTTGGCGATATCGCACATCTTCATCATCTCGTCCCAGGTCTTGGGCCGGGTGGGGACGAGGTCGCCACGGTAGTAGAGGATGCCGCCATCGGAACTCTGCGGAGCCGCGTAGAGCGTTCCGTTGTACGTTGCGCTCTTGACGGTGGATTCAAGCATGCCGTCCGTTGAGACTGCGGTCTTGTCCTTGAGTGGCTGCAGCCAGCCCTTTGCCGCAAATTCAGCAACCCAAATAAGGTCGACGCTCATGACGTCATAGTTGGCGTTCTTGGCCTGGAAGTTCTGGACAAGGTCGTCGTGCTGCTGATCAGCCTGGTCCGACTGCTCCTTGAACGTCACCTTCTCGTTCGGGTGCGCGGCGTTCCACTTATCGATGAGGGGACGGACAACGTTGCTGTTGTCCTTGCCCTGGACATACGTGATCGGCCCGCGGCCGTCGAGGTTGTTGGCTGCGTCGCCGCTCGCACCGCCGGTGCTCGAGCCGCCGCCTCCGCCCCCGCCGCCACATGCGCTGAGGGACATAGCAAGGACTCCGGCGATCGCTGCCGGAAGAAGGTACTTCTTCGATTTCATGCTGGGAACTCCTCGGTGAGTGGACCAGGTAATTTCCGCGATGCGGTTGATGTGGTGAGGCTCACACTAGCGAGGTACCCCGGTGGAATGCAAGCGCTTACACCGAAGTTAATCACAACGATACCAAGCAGGCTGATAATCGTCGATTTTGCGGCGGACGCGCCACGGGCGCGCCCGCGCGTTAGCACCGTCATCGCTGTCCAAGCGAGTATGTGACAGCGGAGTTCGATTTGATTGCCCAAGGTTACCTATGGAACAGTGGGAAGCGTGGATGAATTCGAAGCACTCCAGACCATCGGCCGCCTCATCAAAGAAGAACGGCTGGCGCAAGGGCTGAGTCAAGTGCAGTTGGCCAAGCAGGCCGGAACCGCCATCAAGACCGTACGCACCCTTGAATCGGGCACACGACGCACCCAGGAAATCAACCAGCGCAAGCTTGAGCATGCCTTGGGTTGGCGTGCAGGCTCAGTGTCCGAGGTCCTCAAAGGAAAGTCCACGTTCGCGCCGGACCAGATCACTCCGGACGATATGCGGAGCAGCGACGACGGCGCCCGCTCCCTGGCGAATCCCTACATCGGCATACCGGCGGCGCCCATCGCCAAGGCTGCCCATCTCACGGACGAAGAACTCCTCGCCGAACTGACTTACCGCATGATGCAGCGCAACCGGGACTAGAGTGCCTGCCTGCGCACCCTCTCGTTGATCCAGCTTGGCGCGAAGGGCGAGGTGCAGTTCGGCGGAGTCGGGTAGTCCTTCAGGACCTCGAGGCGTTCTCCGATATCCAGCGCCCTGGCCCGGAGCTCTGGGTGCTCGATCCCGATCTGCGCCAAGCAGGTGTTCATGGCCCACTGCAGGCGTTCCGGAGCGTCCTTCATGTGCTGTTCGATGACGTCCAGGAGCCCCTCGAGATCCAGGCCTCCAGGTGTCTTGACCACACGTTCGGAGGTCAACGCCCAACCGGCGCTGGCAACCACGGGGTCCGGATCGTCGAACCATGCGCGGCGCAACTCCTCGGCATGGGGACTCTTCTTCACCACGTAATTGACCAGCCAGTCGTGGACCTTCGGTGTCCGGGCAGCACGCAACATCGCATCCAACTCTTGGCGTCCGAAGGCCTTGGGCCGGCATATCAGCAGCGACAACAACTTTGCCGCGGTATCGTCCGTTGCCCAGAGTTCCTTCGCCAGGTCCTGCTGGGTCTTCAACCGTTTGGCTACCGCGCGCAGCTTGCTGAGATTGACGCCGTGGTCGTCGCCGTGTTTCTGGTTGACTTCCCGGGACCGTGGGTCCTCAAGCGAAGCGAGTTCCGCCAGGACTCCGGCCAGGACAGTGCCGTTCACTGATGCGGGCGCATGTGCTGTTGGTCCGGCCATACCGCGGTTCTCCTGTCCGTGAGGTGTTTGGATCCAGCCTACTGGGCGCCCCAACGTACGATGGCGGCCCATCGCCCTACGGGAATTCCCGTACGCAATGAACCGCCATCTTTCGAGTGGTTGGGCCTACTTTTCGCCCTTGAACAACCCGGCAATCTTGGAACCAAGTCCCTTGACGTTTTCCGCTACGTCTCCGGCAATTTCCTTGGACTTTTCGGCCACGTCTCCTGCGAGTTCCTTGGCATTTTCACCGACATCGCCCGAGAAGAATTCCTTCACGTTTTCAGCAGCGTCCGTGGCAAATTCTTTGACATTTCCGGCAGCATCTCCGGCAAATTCCTTGACGTTCTCCACAGCATCGCCCGCGAATTCCTTGGCATTCTCCAGGGCCTCGCCAGCGAACTCCTTGGCGTTTTCGGCAGCGCCTCCCGCTGCGTCTGCTCCCGTGGTTTCTTCACTCATGGTGTTCTCCTCTGTGACGGTTGGAACGCGGACCACACGCGGTTTACGTTCTCACCGGGATGGGGTCTCAGCGTGCCAAGGGAGCCTTTCCCCCTGCACTTTCAAACTATGGGGAAAAACGTTGGCTTGGCAACGCCGAACCCCATCAACGCAACATTCGTCCGGCAGGTCAGGGGTCAGCGAACCCGTTCCGCTTTGGTAAACCGGGCCCGTGCCCCGGAAACCATATGTACCAACACCGGCGTCTTTTTCCCGATGACCAGGTCCAAGGCATCCACCATTTGGGAGATTTCCGCAGCCAGGAGATGCGGAGCCACCCCTTGCCGGGGCTGAATACGGATTCGCAAACCGGGCTGGCCGTTGACCTCGTACGTGGCAACCGAAGAGCCTGCAAGGTCCGGGCGTTCCGCCAAGGCCGCGCGCAAAGCCTGCTCAGCCACGCCCCCGCCAATCCGCACCGCACCCGCAACGTGACTGTCGTCGTCGCCGGTCACCAGCAGGTTCGCGCGTCCTTTGCCCTGCTGGGAAAGCCAAGCGACCATCACCACAATCACTGCCACCAGGACCAGGCCCGCGACGATCCAGAGCCAGCTTTCCTCACGACCTGGGAACCTTGTTTGACGGAAGGCTTCCTCGGCGCCTGCCCACGCAGAAGCCGCCCACCCATGCCACCACGAGGCGACCGCGGGCACCGTGGCCAGGAGGACGAGCAGCAGCCCGACCGCCAGCAGTTTGGCTCCAATAATGAAAAGCAGCACCCGGTTCAGGGCGCGCGGCGTTCCGTTCACGCGCCGATCACCCCCGAGGTGCCAAGGTTCACCCGGACATCAGGCAGGGGCACCGGAGACATTTCCTCCAGCTCGGCACGCACCGCAGCAAGCACCGCTTCCTCACTGACCCGGCTGCCCGACGTCGGCCTGACATTCACCACAACCAGCCGCTGGGACACAACCACCATCACCTGTTCGGGAGTCACGTTGGCAGCTGTCCGGGCGCGCCGCGCCAGCGCTGAGGCAAGGACTTCGTCATCAACCACGACGGCGATGCGAGGGTCCCGGAGCAGATGCCTCGCCCGCCTGCCAGGCAGCAAAGCATGAAGGAAGAAGAACAGGCCAACCATGGCGATCACGGCACCGGCAGCGCCAAGAAGGAGCGGTTGGATTCCCGACGGAAGGGCAATGATGCGTTCAGCAGCCGTACCAGGGTCGATCAGCCACGGAGGCTGTCCCACCGCGCGCACGCCTGATTCCAGGAGTGCGTAGACGCAGAGCAGGATCACCAATACGGCGGCGATTCCGGCCGCGCCGGCACGGGACGAGTGCGTTTCCCGGCGCAGGATCCTGCCCATGGCGGGGTCCTCGCCTGCCACGGCCTGACGGGATGCGCTTGGGTCCATGTCCTGGGGCTGGAGCCCTGTTTCCTGGTCCTGGGTCACTGGACCCGGCCCCCTTCCCTGACCTGCGCGCCGCTGATCCGTATGTCCACGCGGCTCAACTGGGAGCCACTGAGCTGTGTGACGCTCTCAAGCACCAACGCCTTGGCAGCCACGGCACGGTCCCAAATCGAGCCTCCGAAACCCTGGACCCGCTGGGGCTGGCGCAGCACTTCGCTCAAGGCGGGCACGCTGATGGGCGCCACGATGGACAAAGCCAGCAGTCCGTCGTCGTCCGACCAGTCAGCGCGGATGTCGCTCGGGGCGACACCAAGCGCCTCAGCTGCCGCTGCTTGGGCCAACGATGTCAGAGCCTGGGTGCTGATCCGGTTGTGGCCGGCCAGGCTGGTGGTGGGTTCCACAGCCTCAGCCACGCTCATGACGACGAGCGCCGGCCCGTAATGGCGTCGAGGACGCTGCGGAGGTCCAGCTTGCCGTCCACCGCACGTCCCAAAAGGGCTCCAATGCCCATGAAGAGCAAGGAAATAACGAAGCCCCAGAACCCGAACTGGAAGGACATGAACGCTACGAAGGCGCCGATGGCGATTCCCACCACTGTCATGCTCATTGGAGTGCCTCCCTCTCCACCGAGGCCGTCCTGGCTCCCGCGGGCTTTGGTGGCGGGGCGATATAGACGTCGGTGACCTCGATGTTCACTTCGATGACCTGCAGGCCCACCAATTCTTCAACGGCACGATAGACCGCTGCCCGCACCTGGTTGGCAACGCCGTGGAGGGGGTGCCCGTAGACCGCTACCAGGTTGATGTCCACGGCCACTTGGGTCTCTCCGACCTCAGCGCGGACGCCTGCAGCATGGTCTGAACTGCCAACGGCGTCCCGGATGGCGCCGAGGGCACGCGACGGCCCCGAGCCCAGGGAATAGACACCCGGAACTGCCCGCGCAGCTATGCCTGCCACTTTGGCGACGGCGGCCTCGGAGATGATGGTGCGTCCGGTCCCAAGGCCCTCCGCCCCCGGCACAGGATCAATCCGCAGGTCCTGACCTGGCACGTTCTGATCTGACAAATGATCTGACACGGAGCACTCCCCTTCTCTTGAATACCACCCTAGCGCCTGCCTCCGACGCTTTGTGAGAGAAGGGAGAGCGCGGCGCCGCTACTTGCAGTTCTTGTCCATCCAGTCCTGGATGGGCTTCATCAGTTCCTCGAACTCCGGTTCACCGTATTTGCTGAAATCCGTGCCCGCCGACTCTGTGTAAGCCCGCAGTTTTTCGAAACTCGGCTTTAGCTCGTCGGGCACTTTGTCCTGCATTTGGGACAGTTCCTGCTTGGCTTTTTCTATGTCCTCCGGCTTTCCGCCCACCAAGGCAGCCAGCGGAAGCAACGTCACGCTGAGCATGGCTGCGCTGACGGAAATGCACGCCTCGGACAGTGACGTAAATTCACCGTAGCCCCCGGTACCAGCGCTTGAACCGGCACTGGTGCCCGTACTCGGGCTGGTGGATGGAATTCCCACCGACGGGGTGGGGTTCGATTGGGCCGGCGCACTCGTTGCTGGCGCCGGTGCGGAGATGGGCAGCGGGAACGCGCAAGCACTGAGGGCCAGCGCCGTTCCCACCAGGATTCCCAGCATTTTTGACGTGCGTGAACTGCCGATCATGACCATGGTGTCCCCCGTGTGGATGTGTGCGATGACGAACAGGCGAGGCCAGAATACGCCTGGCCGCACGCAGTGACCAGAGCCAGTGTTATCCACATACATTCTTTTCCGGAGTGAGTCCCTGCGTGCGCCGTGCCTAGACTGGCGAGCACTACGCCACAACAGCCGCTGGGGAGCCTGTCATGCCACACCGTTCGTTTGCCCTAATCCCGCCTGCCCGGGCATCTCTCTGGATCCGGACCATCGGCTTGGCCGTGTCCGCGATGCTGCTGTTGGGCGGCTGCCAGGGAAGCGGCACACCCTCCGGCACAAGCACGACGACGGCGTCACCCACCTCGAGCGCGACGGCGTCACGAGCCCCAACGCCCGCACCGACCGCTGCGTACAAGCCCGCCGACGCTAAGGGCAAAGCCCAGAACGTCCCTGTGCCGGTAATGCCTGCACTGGCGAAGGAGAACACGAAGGAGGGGCTGGAGGCGTTTATTCGGTATTGGTATGCGCAACAGAATTACGCGGCGGAAACCGGTGACACCAAAGTCTGGACCGACATGACCGGCCATGATTGTCTCGCATGCAACAGGATCCTCAAAGGCCTCCAAGACAGCAATGTCAACGGTCGATGGCTAGTCGGCGGGAAGATCACGATTCCCGCCGTCGAGCTCATCTGGTCTGATGGCGCAGCTGCGCAACAAGCCAGGGTGCAAATAGTTCAGGAAAGGACCGACTACTACAACGCTGACGGAACGGAAGGACGGGCCTCCCAAACGGCCACCAACTCCGCCTTCGGGGTGACCACAATGTATGACGCCGATGGCTGGAAGGTGACCGACCTTGGCCTCATTCGATAGCACAAGGTTTCGAAAGCTGAGGTGGGCAATGACTGCGGCGATCACGTCGATCGCACTGTTGACGCCATTGCCTGGCAGCCTCGCTGACTCGGAGACCTGGAGCGGGACAAACAACGAGACCGGGGCATTAGAGGTAGGTCGGAGCTTCAGCATAGACCCCACCACGGGCCAGCTCGCATCTTCGATCCAAGGAGACTCAGACTCACCCGGGGCCGAGGATCCCAACCAGTACATGGCCGATGTCCATTGCCGCGCAGGCGGAACAGACACACCCGACCGCGGATGCCTGACCATGAACTGCCCACCAGCAACACCCGGCGGCCAGGACGGCACACCCGTGATCTGGCGGCAAGCCCCCAAAGCCATCACCAACCCGGGCTGGACGGACTGGGTCCCGGTCAGCGGCCCAACCTGCCTCTACGCCGCGCAACCACAAAACGTCCTCGCCGACATCGCCGCACGGATCCTCACCGACTTCCGGCAACTACCCGTCAACCCCGGAACCCTCGAAGCCCAACCCTTCCCCAACACCCTCATCGGCGGACCCACCAACTTCTACGCCACCACCACCGACCAAGCCTTCGACCTCACCATCCTCGGCCAACACGTCCACCTCACCGCCACACCCACCAACTACACCTACACCTTCGGCGACGGCACCACCCTCGGCCCCACCCCAGCAGCCGGATACCCCCTCCCCGGCGCCGACTGGCTCACCACAGAAACCAGAACCAGCCACAAGTACACAACCACCGGCAACTACCCCGTAAACCTCACCACCACCTACACCGGAACCTACTCCGTCAACAACGGCCCGCCCCTGCCCATCAACGGAACCCTCAACCTCACCACCCCACCCAAAACCATCAAAGTCTGGAAAACAGAAACCGCCCTCGTCGCCGACACCTGCGAACAAAACCCCCAATCCTGGGGCTGCCCCAATGCCACTCCAAAGCGCTGACGGAATCAGCACCACACACGAAGCGCCCGTACCGCCACCACCAACATTGACCCCAAATCACACCCAGAACACCGGAATGCGTGGAAAGGCCGCGCCTCCAAGGGCCGAAGTGGGTCGCGAAGGTACCCAGACACGAGCAAGACTTGCCCATTGCAAATCTGGACTTGCCTAAATCATCAGCATGCTTACAATAAAACACTGAGCCGCATCGGTTCGCCCGAAACTTTGTAAAGGAGCGCAGCCATGGCAACGGATTACGACGACCTGCGTCCAGAGGTCAAAGAAGCACAGGAACAGTCCCTCGAAGCCCTCCAAACGGCGAAAGCCCCCACGGCGATGACCGCGGTCCTGGAAGTGGAGGAAAGCGACGAGGCCGACTCCAACGGCCCCGCCGGCGAGTTCATCGCCGAGGAGTTGATCGTCAACGTCATCCCGCCACTGGAGGACGAGTTCACCTGCTCTTCGTGCTTCCTGGTCCACCACAGGACCCAGATCGCAAGGGAAAAGGATGGGCTGCTCTACTGTACGGAGTGCGAAGGGTAGTGCGGGGTCGACGAATCACCCCTATCAAGGGCGCACGGACTCGAGCATAGGCAGGGTGATTGACTGGGAAACGGGTAATTCCTGCCCGAGCGCCGCAAAGGATTCACGGGCCATCGCGATGTCGTTGACGCACACGCCGTCCACCCCCAACCCCACAGCCTCGGCAATCTGCCCAGGTGTGACCAACGTCCATGGATATACGGCCAGGCCGGCCGTATGGGCCTTGGCCACGAGCTCGGCGCTTAGCAGTCCGGCTTCCGGCGCCACCGCGGAGGCACCCGTAGCCAGCGCAGCCTCGATCAGCGCGAACGGCTCGAACGGATACAAACCCAGGGATGCAACCGCGACTTCCCGGCACAGTGCCACCATGGGAATCCCAGGGAGCATCGCAGCCATGGCCCGGATGATCTGCGGATCGAAGCTGCGGACTCGAAGTGCTTGTTCGTGCTCGTGGGCTCTTAGCGCCTTGGCCAGGGCAGCTACGACCGCCTGACCGTAGTCGTTCCAGGGGGCGCCATCGGTCTTCACTTCGATGTCCAGGACCACCCGCGTGGCCCCGGCAAAACGCAGGAGGGCCAGCAGTTCCTCAAGGGTGGGCGTCCTCGGCTCCACATCAACAGCGGTGGTGGTCGAGGGATGAATTTCTACGGCAGCTTCCCTCAGCAGGGCCTCACGGATGTCCAGGGAATTGATCACGGCATCATGCCGGAGGGCCAATTGCCCGTCCGCCGTGAGCCAGATGTCTACCTCGATAGCGCCCACCCCCAGCCGCAGCGCTTCGACAAATCCAGCCAACGTGTTTCCGTGCCGCGTTGCAAGAACACCGCGGTGGCCCTGAATTTCAATCATGAGTCTCTCCTTGAAGCGATTGATCCGCTACTCGGCTTCGTCAACCAAGGAGACCTCGGTGACGGAGCCGAGCTGCGAAAGCCTGCTGACGATGGTTGACGGAGCCGCGGAGCCTTCTATTTCGAGTTCAATCTCGATGAAGTCGGCGGTAACCACTGCTTCGTCCCGCTTTATTAGTTGCTCAACAACGCGTTTCGTTTCGGCGGATCCACGGGTGGTTGTAAATCCCTGGACCTGGAAACCTTCTCCCGTGCAGGTGGAAAGCACATCACGCAGGGCACCCACGCCATCGACGTATGTCACCCGCAGGACCCACCGGCCCGGCAAGCCGAAGCGCATTTTCCGGGACATCACGGGGTAGGCGTACACAATGACGAAGTGCGCCGCGGTCACGAAGACGGCGGGCCACAGCAGCCCTGCCCCAGTAGAGGTGCCCACGGCGGCCGTCACCCAAATGGATGCCGCCGTCGTAAGTCCACGCACTTGGTTGCGCCGCACGAAAACGAGCCCGGCACCGATAAATCCGATGCCCGAAACCACTTGGGCCGCAAGCCTGGAGGGGTCCAACCGCACGAGGTCCACCATCAGGACATCACTGAACCCGTATTTGCTCACCACCATGAACAAGGCGGCACCGAGGCCAACCATCGCGTGTGTGCGCATTCCCGCGGACTTGTTCTTGCTCTGCCGTTCAAAGCCAATCGCCGTGGACAGCAGCAACGCCGCCGCCAAGGCCACGCACATCTGCCACCATTGGGTTTCCGCGCTGAAAATCAAAACTTTGCTCCTGTCCGGAATTTCGACCAAGAGCCCTTTTCTGGCACGACAGTCCAAGCTGGAAGCCCCGGGGCGGGAGGAATCCAGGACGTCGGACACAGTTCTTGAGGATCTACTGCTTGCTAATTTGTAAGGACATTAGCACATAAGTTTCAAATGCCTTGACTACAGGCCACGCGACGGCATCTTGCGCATCCAGCGCGCAGTCTGTAGCTTTGCACAAGACAAAAGGTTAGATTGTCCGGTCAAATGCCCCTTTGACCCTTTCCAACCTCGCTTTACGCTGCCCCAGACGGCGATGACAATGAAGTCAGAGGTCTGCGGTGAGCGTTGTTAACGCAAGTCATCTAGGCAAGAATGGACCCCCTCCCAGCGGGACCGGTGACACAGGTCCCGGAAGCGCCGTCGCCCGGCCGCCGGGCCCCTCAAGAAACCGCCGTTGGAACGGACGCACGCGCCGCGATGCCTGGACGTTCGTCCTGTTCGCCGCTCCCAACGTGGTCCTCATCGTGCTGTTCACCTACCGGCCACTCATCACCAACTTCTATTTCTCCACGTTGGACTGGACCCTGGGGGCAGCGAACGCCACAAGCGTGGGACTGGGCAACTATGTTGCATTCTTCACGTCCTCGGACGCTCCAACAGTCCTGGGCACCACGGCCATCTTCACCGCCATAACAGTCGGCGGGGCAATGGCCCTGGGGTTGCTGATCGCGTTGGCCCTCAACCAGAAACTCAAGGGGCGTACCTTTGCCCGGGCAGTGGTGTTTGCGCCGTATGTGCTCTCCGGAGTGGGCGTCGGCCTTGTGTGGCTGTTCATCTTCGATCCCACGTACGGGGCATTGTCCTGGATCCTTCGCGGGGTGGGCCAGGCCAGTCCGCAGTGGGTCAACGATCCCAAACTGGCGCTTGCCATGGTGATCATCGTCTACGTCTGGAAAAACCTCGGCTACTGCGCCGTGGTGTACCTGGCAGGGCTCCAGTCGATCCAACCCCAGTTGATGGAAGCCGCTGCGCTGGACGGAGCCACGAGCTTCCGGCGTTTCCGCTCGATTGTTGTCCCGCTTCTGTCCCCCACTACCTTCTTCCTGCTGATCACCTCGTTGCTCAGTTCCCTGCAGGCATTCGACATCATCCGGATCATGACGCCCTCCGGCAACGGCACCAGCACGTTGATTTTCGAGTCCTATCTGCAAGCCTTCGGCTCCTACAACAGGGCAGGCTATTCAGCCGCCATCTCCGTGGTCTTGTTCCTCGGCCTCCTGGTCATGACGGCGGTCCAATTGCGATTCGTCGAGCGAAAGGTCCACTACTCATGAGCGCCCAATCTCCGGAGGTCTTCCAGGAACGGACCAGGCCGTTGTCCTGGCAGAACCTCGGCAAAACCATTGCGGCGGGCTACGTCCCACTCATCCTCGCCACGCTGGTGGTCTTCGTCCCCCTCCTGTGGATGATGTTGTCCTCACTCAAGGCACCGGGCGAAATCGTCACCACGGACCTGGCAATCCTGCCCAAGGATCCCAACCTGCAGAACTACGTCGAAGCAACGTCAACGGTGCCGTTCCCCCGGTTCTTCCTCAACAGCGTGATCGTCACCGCCGTCGGCTCCGCCCTCAAGTGCATCCTTGCTGTTTTCACGGCCTATGCCTTGGTGTTCATCGGGTTTCCCTTCAAGCGGGTCATCTTCCTGCTGATCCTGGTAGCCCTCATGGTGCCGCCGCAGGTTTCCGTGCTGCCCAACTACGTGCTGATCGCCAGCATGGGAGGGCTGAACACGTACTGGGGCATCATCCTTCCCGGACTTGGCACCGCGTTCGGCACCTTCCTGTTGCGCCAACACTTCCTGACCTTGCCGCCGGCAATCCTGGAGTCCGCGGAAATCGATGGTGCCGGCCATTGGCGCAAGCTATGGCAGATTGTGGTCCCGGTTTCTGTGCCAAGCATCGCAACCGTGGCGTTGGTGACCATCGTCTCGGAGTGGAACGAGTACATCTGGCCACTCATCGTCACGGACCACCCGGACATGATGACCCTTCCCGTCGGCCTCACCCAGTTGGTGAACAGCGAGGGCAGCACCCAGAACTGGGGAATGCTCATGGCGGGCGCCGTGATCGTGCTGGTGCCGATCCTCATCATCTTCGCCGCGCTCCAGCGATACATCGTCTCCGGGCTGACACAAGGGTCAGTCACCGGCTAGGCCACTGCCCTTCCGAATACCACTCGCAATCCACCACCCAACAGAAAGGCCGCTTCGGCATGTCCACACCACTTTCACGCAAGCAGTTCCTCAGCGTCGCGGGAGCAAGCTTCGGAACGCTCGCCCTCGCAGCCTGCGCGGGTCCCTCAACTACCGGAGGGGGATCAGCCAGCACGGCCGCGTCCACCGATTGGTCCAAGGTCAAACCAGCCAGCTCCATCAGCTTCATGTCGAGCCACCCAGGCAAGTCCCGGGACACCGAACTGAAGCTCATCGAAGCCTTCCAGAAGGCCCACCCGGACATCACGGTGAACCTCATCACCGGCGGTGCGAACTACGAGGAAGTGGCGCAGAAATTCCAGACTGCCCAAGCAGGCAGCGATGTCCCTGATGTGGTTGTGGCATCGGATGTCTGGTGGTTCCGTTACGCCATGTCCGGCGCCATCCTCCCCATCGACAGCCTCCTGCAGGCAGCCAAGGCAAGCACCTCCGACTACGTTTCCGGCCTGATTTCCGACTACAAGTACGACAACAAGCAGTGGGCCGTGCCGTACGCGCGGTCAACGCCCCTGTTCTATTTCAACAAGGACCACTTCAAAGCGGCCGGCGTTCCGGAACAGTCACCCAAGACCTGGGAGGAGTTCGCGGAATGGGCCCCCAAAATCAAGGCAGCCAACGCGGGTGTGGCCGGCTACCAGAATGCGTACCAATACCCTGCGATTGCAGGCTACGCCGGGTGGACCCTGCAGAACGTCCTGTGGGGCTTCGGCGCCGGCTGGTCCAAGGAATGGGACATCACCACGGATTCCGAAGCATCGGTCAAGGCCCTCCAGTGGGTGCAGGACTCGATTGTGAAGGACTCCTGGGCCGGTGTTTCCTCCAAGAACGCCATCACGGACCTCCAAGCGGGTGCCGTGAGCGCAACCATCAGTTCCTCCGCCGACCTCGCCGCCACGCTCAAGGCGGCGAAGGAAGCGAACATGCGGATCGGCGTCGGATTCCTCCCGGGCGGCTCGGTGAGCCAATCCCCCGTCTGCCCCACCGGCGGCTCGGGCCTGGTCATTGCCAGCAAGACGTCACCTGAGCGTCAGCTCGCGGCCGCGATGTTCATCACCTTCGCCACAAACGCGCAGAGCTCGGCAACTCTGTCCGCGGCCACGGGCTACGCGCCGGTGGCAGTGGGAGCGGACATTGCCCCCATCCTGGCCCAGACGCCCGAGTTCCAAACCGTAGTGGACCAACTGAAGGTCACCAGGACCCAGGACTACGCACGTACCTTCCTCCCGGGCGGCGACCAGGAACTCGCCAAGGCCGCTACCAAGATCATGAACGAGAAGGCGGACGTCAAAGCAACGCTCACCGAGCTGAAGGGCGCGCTGGAGTCCATCTACACCAAAGACGTGAAGCCGAAGCTCAAGTCCTAGGGAGACCATGACGACGTCGGCACCCCGGCCCGGGGGCCGCCGCCCCCGTCCAGGCCCAACCCAAACCCATAGGGAAGTTAAAGAAATAAATCCACCAAAACCAAAAAAAGGTTGTTGCCCGGGGTGGGGGCCGACGGCCGGGC